>CALBPW010000031.1 GCA_937899145.1 uncultured Bacteroidota bacterium | reverse complement strand
CAGACTGAATCCGTTGTCGGCTTTAATGTTGATAATGAAATGATTAGCGGTGTCGTTTATTCTGAAATTGAGTGGCGCAATGTTGCAAGGAATGGTAATATTTTGGTAATCTGGAAATATATCCACTTCATTATCAGTGTGTTTGTAATTGGTTGGCTGGTTTGTGCCGCACGCCATTAAAATGCTCAAACTTGATAATACACACAGTATCTTATTCATAATCAATTACTTTTTAATATGCTTAACGCTGGCTTTTGTAACCCCCGGATTTTCGTAAATGTAATACAACCAGTACGAGTTTGGAAACCGCGCAGCCATTGGTTGGTAGGCGGCATCGCGATTGTGCGATACGTATTTTGTGAATTCCTTAAAATTGCTGATAAGTTGCGGATTGATGTTGACGTTGTTGGCAATGTCATCGCGGTTTGGATTGTCGGGGGCGGTTAAGTAGATGAGCAGGGCTTCTTGATAAGTTTGGGGCAGGTTTTTCATATCGGCGAACGGATTTTCTGTTAAGTGTTGATAGAATTGTGCCATACGGCGATTTAACAAGCAAGTGGCTAAAAGATAATCGTGCGCCATGCGGTTTGTGCTGTTGCGGCTGATAAGTTGCTGCAGATTTTTCGCAAAATTTTGGGTATACATAAATGGTGCTGCTGGTATTTTGGCGCGTTGCCCGGCTACATATTCGGGCTTTAGTTGCGTGTTGGCTTCGCCCTCAATAAACGCGCGGCGGTCAGCTACAAAGTTATGTTGCAGAAAAATTTTATCAAGTTTTTTCAAATACATTTTAGCAAGTTGATAATCGCCTTTAATTATCAGACAATCAATAATATGACGTAAAATGTAAGGACTGTTCGGCATTGTCGTTTCAGCCTCATAGGCAAAGCGCAGTGCAATGTTTATCAGCCCCAAATGTGCATATAAGTAGCTCGCCTGTAGGCAAATTTCGCCAGCAAACGGCTCGTCAAGAAAAAGACCTTCGCAACCTAAATATTGAGGATAGCCAAATAGCGCGTTGCCCATTTGGTTGGTTTTAGCAATTGCCATATTGTAGTTAAAATTGATGTAGCGGTCGTACTGCTTGCATTGTTTTGATAATTTAATAACTTGTTGCCAATCAGAATTATAAGCGGCAATTTGAATTGCAACGCGTGTGCGTATTGTGCTATTGTCGGCTTTTTTGCCAATCAGATAAGCACTAAATCCGATGCATAAAATGCTTAAACCGAATAAGACATACTGAATTTTCGGTTTGGGTTTTGTGTTTTTGAATAATGCTGTAATTATCAGAATTACAGGTAAATATATAAAAATAAGATACGATTGCCATTGCGGTTTGTAGCGTATATATATTGGTAATTCAGGAGTAAAATCGGAAAACGCTTGCTTTGGTGTGAACGGGAAAAAAGTGTAAATTATTATCGGGTAAATAATTGATAATAAGATGATTGCGCACGCGCCTATGGTGCTTTCTTTTTTGCGCTTGACCAATTCAAAAATTGCCGCACAAATGGTAAATGTATAAAGCCACATTGCACCGCAAATATGATAAACTATAATTGCAATTGTCAGATTTATAGGTATATGCCATCTGTTGTCTGATGCCGGTATGGCACAATTGAGTGCAATCAGTGTTAGCAAAAGATGAATGTTTATCGAAAATGCAAACCTAACATCTAACCATAAAATTGCAGAAATAAGCATTGGTAAAATCCATGCAACTGTCTGCATAAGAATTGACCCGTTGCTTGTTTTCTTGATTATCTGCGCTGATAAATAACCCGACGCAAAAACAACTGCAACCATCAAAATTGAGGCAAGCAGACGATAGCAAAATAGTTGCTCAAAAAATAGCGAAATGTAGTGCCCTAAACCGCCCGGAAAGCGTGCCGTATTGCCAAAAAAACCGGCGTCAAGCATAAAAGCAGGCTGCCGCACAAACTCAAAAAAAGTTGGATTGATTTTGAAATAGGTGTAAAGCCATGCAATGCAAAATGTGGCGACTATCGTTATAAATGAAATTCTCTTCGACATTTATTTACAATTTATGCCGATAAATCTAAAATTTTTAACAATACTCTGCGTTCGCATAAAACACTATATTTGCGCAATTAGTTGGCAAATTATTGCAGAAATGTCGCAAAGCAACCACCAATATTCGTACAAACGTACCGAGCACTTGAAACAACAACGGCTTATTGATGTTGTTTTTCAGCAAAATAAACGATGTTTTT
>CALBPW010000030.1 GCA_937899145.1 uncultured Bacteroidota bacterium | reverse complement strand
GAAGCGGCGGGCAAGTCGCAAGTATTTTTGCTCGCCTGTGATGGCGTAAACATCTGCAAAAACCTCGTTTAGTCCGCCATGTTCGCTTGTGAGCATTTGTTGTATTTGGTCGTCGCTGAGGCTGTCGGTTGTGGCTATCCACCAGTTAGTCAGGCTGATAAGCATTTGTTGCGCTTTTTGCTTGTTGGCAACCATTGCCGCATCGCGTAATCCTGCAAATATTTTGTGAATATTGTAGAGTGGCACCCATCGGTTGTTTAACGAAAAACTGCCGGCATCAATTTCTCCTGATTTTATTTCGCGCCACACCTCGTTGCTATTAGGCACACCGCCCAAATAGCCGTTGCCATTGGCGCGCTGGCAGCTGTCAAGCATTTTAATAAAGTAGTCAAGGCGTTCGCCAATTTGTTGATTGTCAGTTGCTGTGTACATATATGACAATGCCGACAAATAGTGCCCGCCAATGTGTCCGTCAAGACCGGTATTTTCCCAGTTGCCGTAGCTTGGTTTCAATGGCTTCAATCCGGCTTCGCGCATATACGGAGCAAGTAACCGGTCGGCATCAAGGCTTAAAAGGTACTGAATATCAGTTTGTTGTGCTGAAAGAAACGGACTTTCCATCAGTCGCACATCTGCAACGCTAAAACTCTCAACTGTTTGGTTATTAGCTGTGCAGCCACACAATACAAGTGTTGTTATGGCTAAAATTGGTAATTTGTTCATATTAAAGATGTTTGCACGAAGATAGAACAAATTATTATTGGCGGTGTATAATAAATGTACTTTTTACAAAAAATTATTATTGTCTTGGTCAATTAGTGTTGGTTTGATGTCTGTAGTCAATAAAAAAACACCTCAGTCAGAATCCAAGGTGTTTTTAAAGTTCCTCAAAGAATAGATTTTTACTTCCAATCTTCTGGCGCGTGTCGCCATTTCTTTAGAGCATCGAGTTGATTGTCAGAAATATATCCAATTTCAAGAGCGTGCTCTAAAAGTGCGTCGTAGTTGCTAAGTGTGTCAAATTTGCAATTGGCGGCCGCAAAGGCGTCAACGGCGCGTTTGAAGCCGTAAGTGAAGATGGCGTAAAGGCCAAGCACCTCAGCGCCTGCATTGCGCAAGGCTTCAACAGCGGCAAGGCTGCTTCCGCCAGTCGATACTAAATCTTCTACTACCACAACCTTCTGACCCGCTTGCAGGTTGCCTTCCACCTGATTGCACATGCCGTGTTTTTTTGCGTCGCTGCGTACATATACAAATGGCAAATTCATAGCTTCGGCAACTAATACACCATGTGCAATGGCGCCTGTGGCAACGCCTGCGATGACTTCTGCCTCAGGATATTTTTGCCGAATAAGTGTTACAAACGAATCGCGAATATAACTGCGAACATCAGGAAATGAGAGGGTTGCGCGGTTATCGCAATAAATTGGTGATTTTAGCCCCGACGCCCATGTGAATGGGGTTGACGGAGACAGTTTAATTGCTTTTATTTGCAGCAAATAAGAAGCGACTTTTTGTTGAATTTGAATTGTTTCCATAATGGCTCAAAAGTATAAAGTTTTCTTTTTCGGAAATGTGATTACGTTCACTAATAATTCAGTTTTCGATACTGATACTAAAATTTTTTATAAATATACTGATATTGAAGATTTTAGACGATTCGCTTTCGGTTATTTGGCGAAAGCCGGAAATTGCGAAGTGAAAGTTTTTGGCAATAATCTTGAAAATGTTTGGGCAGATTTTTGCTCGATGTTTGAGGTGCGTCAGGCTGCTGGCGGATTGGTTGTTAATTCCGATGGTAAGTGCTTGTTTATCAGACGAAAAAGTAAATGGGATATTCCGAAAGGACACATGGAACAAGGCGAAACCAGTGAGCAGTGTGGCTTACGCGAAGTGGAGGAGGAGTGCGGCATAAGCAATATGAGAATTGATAGGTTGATTTGTACCACTTATCATACTTATTATATTTATAATCAACCGATATTGAAATCAACTGATTGGTATTTGATGCGTTACGATGGCTCAGCAATTTTAAAACCGCAAACCGATGAGGAAATAACGGATGCGATTTGGGCAGATGAGACTAAAATAGATGATTTACTGAAAGACAGCTTCTCATCGATACCCGAAGTTATCAAACAATTGAGAGAAATACGTTAATTTGTGCAATTTATTGAAAGATGAGAAAAATTGCTAATTTGTTGATATTTGGCTTAATGTCTATTTTGGCTTGTGCTGCGGAGCATCACGTGCCGCAACTTACCGGCGAGTCGTACATCGTAGTTTACACTTGCGCTCCGGGCAATCAGCTTTATTCTCAATTTGGACATAGTGCTATTGGTGTAATCGATCCAAAACTTAACATTAATGCAGTTTTTAATTATGGAACTTTTAGTTTCCAAACTCCGCATTTTTATGCCAAATTTTGTGCCGGAAAATTACTTTATAGGCTTAGCGCAGAGTCGTTCGCTCGTTTTGTCGCTGAATACGAAGAAGAAGGAAGGCGGGTGGTTGCACAACGTTTAAATCTGTCATTAGAACAACGCCAGCAACTTTTCAATAATCTTGACGAAAATTACAAACCTGAAAATCGATATTATCAATACGATTTCTTTTTTGACAATTGCGCATCGCGTATTCTTGACATGCTTTATAATACATTCGATGCGACGTTAACTTATTGTAATAGTGATAGTTCACGTCAGCCAACCTTGCGCAATTGTATTCATCCTTATTTGAAGCAAAGTTTGTGGACAAAGGCTGGAATCGACCTTGCGCTTGGTTCAATCACCGACCGCCGGGCATCTAAGCGCGAACAAGCCTTTTTACCTGACAAACTTTGTGCTTATATTGCTGATTGTAATATTGATACATTGCCTTTAGTGCTCGATACTTATGAAGTTGTGAAATCTACAATACAACCAACGTCAACTTGTTGGTTTATAGCACCTTTTACAATTTTTATATTGCTCTTTTTTGTGATTTTGGCTCTTAGTGTTAAACTTCCAAATTCCAATTGGAAAATTATTGATTGCTTCTATTTCAGCGTTTTAGGCGTTTTGGGGCTTGTGGTTGCATTGCTTTGGTTTGCAACTGACCACGGCGCAACTATCTGGAATTTAAACATTTTGTGGGCATCGCCATTATATTTGATATACATTTTCGTAGTAGGTGAAAAAACGAAAAAACGGTATAGGTGTCTAACTGTAATTCTGTTGATTAGTAATGCTTTGATGCTTCCTGCTTCGTTTATTCAAAATTTCAATATCTGTTTTTACCCATTGGCGGCAATATCGGTTTTGCGGCTGTTTTCAAATTTGAAACATCTGAATGCTGAATCAAATTTTGGCGAGGAATGTGTGTTTGAATGTTCGGAAATTCAGTAAAAGGCACTCAGTTATTTTGTCGTATTTCGTTGGCGCACAACTTCATACATTAGTACAGCTGCGGCGGCGGACACGTTTAGTGATTCTATTTCGCCTAAAATTGGAATTTTGAGCAGAGGCTGACAAAGACGGAAAATCTCATCGCTAAGTCCCTCGTCTTCAGCACCCATAACAATGCAAAGCGGCCCGGTTAATTCTTGATTGAAATACAAATTGCCGGTTTTTTCAGTTGCACCGCAAATGGTTAATCCTGAGTCCATTAACATTTGCAGTGTTTTTTTAAGCGATGATGTTCGGCAAATTGGCACTTTGTGTAATGCTCCTGCCGATGTTTTGACGGCGTCAGGCCCAATGCGCGATGCTCCTTTTTCGGGAACTACAATGGCGTGCACACCTGCACATTCGGCAGAGCGCACTATAGCACCAAAATTTCGCACATCAGTAATGCCATCAAGTGCAATAACGAACGGCATTTCACCATTTTCAAATGTCTGTGCCACAACATCTTCAATTTGGCAGAAAGCCACAGGCGACATCAGTGCAATTACACCTTGATGGTTTTTACGGGTAATGCGGTCGAGACGTTCAACGGGTACGCGCTGAATAGGGATATTGTGTCCGCGAATCAACTCTGTAAGTTCTTGTGTCAGCTCGTTGTTCTGACCAATTTTCATCAATATTTTGTCGATTTGTTTGCCAAAGTGAATGGCTTCGATGATGGCGCGTGTGCCAAAAATGTAGTCATCGGTGTGGCGCGATTGGTGTTCCATTGTCGTGATTTTTTTGTGCAATATTAGTAAAAGTTGCAAAACTTTAAACGCGAGTTATCGGCATTGGGCTTTGAGTGTGTTTTCAGTTTGCGTTTTTTGTTTGTGTTTTTGTTATCTTATATATTTGCAGTCTGAAACTTTTAGTTTATATATCGCATTGGGGGCATCGTTTCGTATAATGGCTATTCTGTATAATCAGTTGATATATGGCTAATTATGTCTAATTTATGAATAGTAATTCAAACCAAATCAAGAAATTCACTTTTGCTGGTGCTATTGTGGCATTGGGCATAATTTTTGGCGATATTGGCACTTCGCCACTCTATGTTTTTCGTGCTGTTTTGGCTGTTGTCGGGACAGCTGATGCGGAAACAATAATTGGTGTGCTATCGTGCATTGTTTGGACGCTAACTTTACAAACTACAGTTAAATATGTGCTGATAACATTGCGTGCCGACAACCGTGGCGAAGGTGGCATTTTCTCACTTTTTGCACTTTTACGCAAGCATCACCGCAAACTTTTTTTCATAGCTATAATTGGTGGCAGTTCGTTGCTTGCCGATGGTGTTATTGCGCCGTCAATCACAGTGTTGTCGGCCGTTGAAGGTCTTTCGATGTTAAATACACACTTGCCCATTCTGGCAATAAGTGTGGTGATTATCACATTTTTGTTTTTCATTCAGCAGTTTGGCACTACCACAGTCGGACGGTCATTTGGCCCTATAATGTTGTTGTGGTTCAGTGTTTTAGGTGTGCTTGGATTTGTAAATCTCATTGAGTGCCCGATAGTGCTGAAAGCCTTCAATCCATACTATGGGCTAAAACTGTTAATGGCGCATCCGGCCGGTATTCTGCTACTTGGGGCTATTTTCCTTTGTACAACAGGAGCCGAATCGCTTTATACCGATTTGGGGCATTGCGGGTTGAAAAATATTCAAGGTAGTTGGGCTTTTGTAAAAATTATGCTGATTGTCAATTATATGGGACAAGGCGCGTGGGTCATTCTTAATGCTGATAACTTGCCCGTTGGTGTCAATCCCTTTTATGCAATAATGCCCGAGTGGTTTTTGCCGATAGGGATTGTGCTTGCCACATTGGCAGCCATTGTGGCTTGTCAGGCGTCTATAACAAGCTCATACACACTAATTAGCGAGGCTATATCACTCAATTTTTGGCCAAAAATTCGCATTAAATATCCATCACAAGTTATTGGGCAAATGTATGTGCCAACAATCAATTGGGCTGTTTACGCATGTTGTTTGTTTTCAGTGTTTTACTTCCAAAATTCTGCTTCACTTCAGAATGTTTATGGTTTTACGGTAACCATCACAATGCTGATGACTTCAACCTTGATTGTATTCTACTTACATCAAAAAGGCGCACCCAATTGGTCGATTATTTTGTTTGCGGTTGCTTACTTGTTGATTGAGGGCTCATTTTTTATCGCCAATGTCCACAAATTCAGTCGTGGTGCGTGGTTTACGGCACTTATAGCAGCGTTTTTATCATTCGTAATGATAATTCTTTTTACAGGACGCCGTATCAGAAACCGATTCATAACCTTTTCTAAAATTGGTGATTATCTGCCTGTAATTAAGGATATTAGCGAAGATGAAACGATACCAAAATACGCTACTAATTTGGTTTATACAACTCATGCTAATTTCCGTACCGATATTGAAGCGAAAGTTATTGACAGCATAATTCACCGCGAGCCCAAGCGTGCCGATGTTTATTGGCTTTTGCACGTTGATATTCTTGACACGCCTTACACGCTTGAGTACAAAGTGGAGCACCTTGTGCCAAACAAAGTTATCCGCATCGATTTCTTTTTGGGATTCAAAATGCAACCGCGTATTTACGATTATTTTAAGCAAGTTGTCGACCATTTAGGCGAAGATGGGCTTGATTTGCGCAGTAGTTATCCGTCGCTTCGGAAACATAATATTCCTGCCGATTTCCGCATTATACACATTGAGCGGCGAGTGCCAAAACAAGCCGATTTGGCTTTTATCGAACGCTTTGTGTTAATGCTTTACTACCCAATAAAGCGCCTCGGTCTTACTGATGTCTCGGCTTGGGGGCTTGATGCAGGCAATGTATCAACCGAATCAATTCCCCTAACAATTCCAAGCAAAACTTACATTCCGCATATTGTTAGGCAAGAGGAGGGCGGAAAGTTGTAAGCGGTAAGTTTGAAAGTTGTAAGTTGTTGAATTTTAGGCTGAAAGATATAACTCTGAAATGTCAGCTTATTGCTCCCGATAAGTATTTTTTTGTTAGTTCGTGTTTCGGGTTTTCAAATACTTGTTTTGCCTCGCCAGCCTCAATCACCTCTCCCATATAGATAAATATCACATAATCAGCAATTCGCAATGTTTGGCGTAGTGTGTGCGTAACCATAATTATCGAGTATTGCTCTTTAAGTTTGACAAATAAATCTTCAACAATCTTGCTCGAAACAGGATCGAGAGCCGATGTCGCTTCGTCGGCAAGAATAAATTCAGGCTCAACGGCAAGGCTGCGGGCAAGACACAAACGCTGCTGCTGACCAATTGATAGTTTAACGGCCGGGCTATGCAGGCGGTCTTTTACCTCGTCCCAAAGTCCCACAACTTTCAAATAGTGCCGAACAATTCTTCGCAATTGTCGCCGTCCGCCAACACCATGGATTTTGCATCCGTACGCGATGTTTCCAAAAATCGACATCGGGAGCGGGGTAGGGCGTTGCGGAACAAGCCCAATGCGCCGCCTGAGTTCGACCAATTCCGATGCTGAACAATTTGCTATGCTTGTGTCGCCAATCCGAATATCGCCCGAGGTTTTTACACCTTCAATTGAATCGGAAAGGCGGTTCAAACTTTTCAATAAAGTTGATTTTCCGCAGCCCGAAGGACCAATGATACATGTTATTTTGTTGGCAGGAATGGTTACCGACACGTTTTTCAAAATTGGAGAACCTTCAATTGAAAGATTGAAATGGTCAATCACAAGTTCCGAAGCCACTTCGGGGTGCTGAAATTTTGCATTCGGAACAAACGGTTCGTTGTTGTCGTTTGCCAAAAGCCGGCGTAATATGAATTTTTTCATCGTAATTTATTTTTCGAAAAATGATTAGTTATAAATCGACCTAATAGGCTGATAATAAGTACAATAATTGTTAAAACAAGTGCTGCGGCGTATGCGCGATTTTGGACTTCGATTTGCGGCGCGCTTAGTTGAAAAAATATTGATAACGGCAGTGTTGCTGTTTGCTGAGAGAGCGATGTCGGGATAGTGTCTGAAAACCCTGCCGTAAACATA
>CALBPW010000029.1 GCA_937899145.1 uncultured Bacteroidota bacterium | reverse complement strand
GGTTTTGTAGCAAAGCATTGATAATCTGATGATAGACGCTACATTCAGAAATCTGGGTTATTGATGTAACCTTATTCCCCGCATCTTTCGACGATGCGCCACAGTGATAGATTTTTTCGGTGGATGCATCGTAGTCAATCACAATGTAGCGGTCGTGAAAAATACCACAAGTTTTTATAAACGAGATGTTTACTTGCGGAAATTGATTAGCGAAATCGTCATAGTCGCTTTTTGACAATCTGTGTCCTGCGTTGTCGCTGAAAATGGTGACAGCAACATTTTGTGGGGCATTTTTCAGCAGTTCCAAAGTTTTTACACCAATGTAGTTGTCGATTACAAATACCGATTTTTGTGCCGACGCGTAGATTTTCGAATAGGCGATGTTTGCATCGAACGATTCGCCATTCAAAATCAGGTATTCACGTCGGGTTTGCGGATCGGTAAAATCATGTATCACCCTTGAGAGTTCGGCTCTTGTTGCCATATTCCGCTTGATTTCGGCAATGTCTTCGGTGTTTTTTGTGGTTTGCATCGAGAGTTGCAGCAATTCGCGGTTGCCGATTAGGCTTTTGTTGTCGATGATGAAATCCTTCATTTCCTTGAAAGTTCTTATCAGTGCCTTGCTTTGCCGCACCGCAAGTTCGCCTTTCAGAACCGTCATCAGCATATAAATGCCTTGTTCAGTGAACGCATGTGGGAGGTATTTTGAGTATTTGCCTTGCTGTAATTCTAAGGTCAAAAAATTTGACCTTAGAAATCCTTCTCTTTCGTTATTGTCTGGAAATGAGATTGTTTTGTTAGTTTTTAAGGTCGGAATTTTTGACTTCAAGATTTCGTGATACTCCTCTTTGGTTAGTTGGAATCTGAAATCGTCATCAAATTTTTGGATATTGTTTTTGACTTGCTGGTTGAATGCCTTTGTTTCATATCCGTAAATTGCTGCAAGGTCCGAATCAATCATAACCTTCTGTCCCCTAACGGTATAGATTATGCTTTGTATGTAATTGTTTTCTGCCATTGCATTTGTTTTTTACAAATGTAGAATTTTCTGTATTTAGAAATAATTCAGCTGAATTAGTTTTTACATAAATGAAAATATGGGGCGTTGGAACTTGTCAAAAACCTAAACCTATGAGCAATTTTCTGAACATAATTTTTATATAAATTTGTACGTCAAACACTTATTACCCCTTCAACAATGAACTGCATAATAGTTGACGATGAGCCACTTGCACGCGAGGCGATAGAGATTCTGCTTGAATCGACGCCGGAACTCACACTGGTAGGCACTTTTGGCAGTGCATTGGCGGCGCAGCGTTTCCTGTCGCAGACGCAGGTCGATTTGGCTTTTCTCGACATTCAGATGCCCGGTTTGACGGGTATTGAGTTTGCGCACTCCATTTCGCCGCAGACGCTTGTGATTTTCACCACCGCCTATTCCGAATACGCCATTGACAGTTACGAGGTTGATGCAGTCGATTTTCTTGTGAAACCCGTTGAAAAAGAGAGATTTTGCAAAGCTGTTGACAAAGCCGTTTCCTATTTCAAACTTTTAACTCAAGCCGATAAGCAAAGTATTGAGCAATGTGCCGATGACTATTTTTTTGTTAAATCGGAACGCAAATTTTGCAAAGTCCGGTTTGCCGACGTTCTTTTTGTTGAAGGGCTGAAAGATTATGTTGTAATACAGCTTGAAAATCAGAAGATTATCACCCGAATGAATCTAAAAGGAATATCCGCACTGCTGCCTTCGGCAATGTTTATGCGTGTCAGCAAATCGTACATTGTCAACATCAACCACATTGACGCTTTTGATAACAACGACATTTACATCGGCTCGCACGAGATTGCTATAGGAGAGAGCTTTAGAAATGAGTTTTTTGAGATTTTTGTTAAAAAGCAAAGAGGTGTTTAAAGTTGCTATTTATTTTCAAGATAATATTTTACAGCCACATCAACATTTCGCATTACAGCGCGGCTTGTAAAGGTTGCTCCACTTATTGCGTCAATATTGCTGATATTATTGATTGACAGATTTTTATACTTTGGTAATAAACGATTTTCAACATCAATAAGATATTCAGGAGTTTCATCGTTTTCGTATAATACAACTTGCTGAATAACAGAATTTTTTATGGTTATACTGATAGGCACTTGGGCATTGTAACCCTTAATATTTTTGCCAAGTTCGATGGTGTTAATTGTGTAGCTGCCATCGGTATTTTTACTCATGTTTTTATCGGCGCACGAAATTGTTATTGTTAATAATGCTAATGCTGTAATAAGTGATGAAAAATGTCTCATATTGTTAAATTTAATCATAGAATCATAAAAGAATAAAAGTTGAAATGCTAAACCATTTTTCGTTATGCTTGTCGGCTTGCGGCAAAATCATAGGGCAGATTGAGTTGAAGCCGATGGTTTTGTTATACTCAACATCGTTGAGCCGTGTGCCAGAAGTCAAGAATGCGTCGGCTTTTACGCCTAATGAGAATTTTGAAAAATGATAGGTGTAAACGGCTTGGCTGCATAATGCGTCAAATTCGGCCGAGTGGTAGGCGTAAGGAGCAAAGCAAGTTTGAAAATCAAGATGCGGAATGCTATTATTTTGAATATCAACCTTGTATTTGTTTGTAACGGGGATTTGCTTGTTATATTGGAATGCTAAATTTAATTGGTGCTTTGAGTTGGGCGACAAAAAATCAGCATCTGTTCTGAATGTTGGTGTGACGTTCATATTGTCAACTATATAATCGTATTTTGTATTCTTCTCTTTACGCTCAAATGCTATAATGCCAATCTGAATGCCAATTTTTGAAATATTGTTAAATTCATATTCGGCGCGTAGCATTGTATTACTGTTCAAATTAAAAAAATGATAATTTTTTTCATCGGCGATTTTGCGATAATCGTAAGTTGAATTCGCAACATCGGTTATATATTTTTCTAAAATATTTTCGCAGCCTAACCGATTGATTATCTGATTAAAAGTGTGTAATTTTAATTTGATTCTGTTGTTAATCGCGTATGAAATATTTAGTGCGGGGCTGATGCAGTGCGTTTTGCTTTCGTACAAAGTTATAATTGAACTTTCTTCGGCATACATATATTTATAATCGTATATTATGTTAGCTTTTATGCTAATTGGCTTGTCGTTAGCCGATTGATACGAAATATCAATTCCTCCATTATTTATGTAAAACATACGCGACACTCCAAAGGATACAGAACTTTGCTTATTATTGTAAAGTCCAAAGCCATATAGGACGAAAAAACGTTGTTGCTCGCCCGGCCGCCAATAGCGATCGTGCTCATATTGCTTGTTGCGCATATAGTATGCGCTGATACACAATGAATTACCTTTCGCAAACAATCTTCCAACACCAAGTTTGAAAGTTAGAAAAGTGGTGTTGTTGAGTACGCGAGGGTCGGTAAGGCGGTAGGCTTGCTCGCCATTGAACGAGAAATTTGCGCCAAAATGTATGCTGTGTAACTTATGCGTGTAGCCACCTTCGGCATAATAACTTTCAAACTTGCTGTCGCCGCCTGTTGAGTCGGTTTTGGCGTACGGCAAATAAAGTTCAGGAAAGCGCATCGCACTCCACGATATTCCGCGGTGTTTGCCAACGGCATAACATGCTTTCCCGTAAAGTATGCCATGTTTATCATAATCTTTAACGGCAAATCCTTTCAATCCAGCGTCGTAATTGCTGTGACCTTCGTATGGTAAAAAATCGCCATCGGTTTTTCCCGCTGAATAAAAAGTTGAGACAATTGCCGAAGATATTTTTGATGTGTCGGTATTTGTTTGTTTTTCAATCGAATAAAAACATGCTGATTTTGAAAGAATGTTGTGCATTGTCAAATCGGCAGATTGAAAATAGGAGTCGAAACGCTCCGCTGAAGGCGACAATGTGCTGCGCGATTGTACAATAATTGGCAATTGTGCGAAAAGTGTGCTGTTGATTGCGTTTAACAATATTATCAGCAAAAACCTGTTTGTTACCTTATTACTTAACATTTTTTCCAAGATTAAAAATCAGCTCCATGCCAAAAAATGGATTTGTCCACTCGCGTTTGGTTTGTGCCGATGTGGAACTAACATATTGAGGGTGGATGTCGAAGATGCCGTTTACGAAGAATGACAATTTTGTATTGTTAAATTCCTTGGTCGCTTTTATGTTCCAGAGCATATAAACCGGCTTCTTTTCTTTTGCGTATTCCAATGTTGTTGATTGGCGGCGAAGCTGAAACCACTCAATCTCGTCCGACGAATTGATTTTTGCTTCCAATTCGGGTGTAACTTGGTGTGTTTCACCATTAAAATCGATATATGCATACGGCGTTTTTTTGTAAATGCCTTCGTATTTATCGGTGTATTGAGTTGTTTGCGACCAAATAAATTGGAAGAAATTTGTTATGAGATTTCTCAAAAACATGATCCTGAAGAAGCTGCAAATATTATTAATAAAATTCAAAAAGAATCTTTTAAAT
>CALBPW010000028.1 GCA_937899145.1 uncultured Bacteroidota bacterium | reverse complement strand
ATAATTATAGGCTTTTTCAATTCTGCGTAGCCCAGCGAACTTTGGCATAGGCTGTTTTGCAATAATACCGATCTTAGCAAGAAGCCCCATATAATCATCACGGTTGCTACCTTGGACCTGCGGAACAACACGGATGTCAGACTGTGTTTTCTTGAGTACCAACTTACGCTTTAACTGAAGAATATCTGACTGTTGATCTTCATCCAAAAGCTCCTTGTAGGAATTAAGAGTGGTATAAAGCGCAGCAAGGAACAGACTGAGAGTGGTCAAACGCTGCTGGCCATCAACAACCTCAAATTTCGGTGCGTTAATCGTATCCGTAGCAGAGTTGATGCAGATAATGGAGCCGAGAAAGTATCCATCATCATTTTCAGTGAGATCGTCGAACAGGGACTCCCATTCTCTGGAGCCCCATGTGTACTCGCGCTGATATTTTGGAATTTCAAATATTACCTTTGAATCTGGATCAAACACTTGTGACACAGGATACTTGTTTACATTGATGTTGTTGATGTTCATGTTTCATACCATCCTTTCGATATGGTTTTGTATTTAAGCCTCATTACCTGTGAGGCGTTATATTTTGATTTATCGCTCTGCCGGACCAGCTCAAGAAACTTCTGTTGTTCATCCAACGGTGGGTTGAAAATCCGTGTCTTGCATGCTGTTTCAATCGTGTAGGTGCCAACCGTTGAACCACCAGCGTTAGCTTCAATCTGCTCCCTTATAAAGGGCATCTTATAGCACTCGACAACGAACCGTGAATCGATACGGCCCAAGCTATGGAAGCAAAGAGTATTCCCGTCTTTGTAGTAAAACCTGTCAGTTGGTTTTACTAAATAACAAATACCGAGGGTCCCTACGCCAGTAACCATGATATCTCCGGGTTGGGGGACACCATACCGAGCAGCATATTCCTTGTACATCTCTTCCGTAATGAAGAGCTCGTTATCTACAAATCCTTCGTTTATTGTTTTTAATACAGGTGTAAATGCCGATTTTATGCCACGTTCTTTAAAAATTGATGTCAGGCGGTCGTTTTGTGCCTGATTATCAGATAGAATATAGATTTTGTAATTGGCTTCAGAATAATCGTTGAGCGATTTCATCAGCAAATCGAAATTCTTATGGAAAACGGGCTGTGCCGTTGTGTCGAATTTTATTGGAGTGCCACGTTTGTCAAGCATTTTTCCGCCCCACTCGCCGTATGTGTGTGCGGCCACAAGTTTGTATAATTGGTCGCCACTAAGAGCCATCTGGCTTACGGTTTCGGCATCGGCTTTTTCTTCAGTATTGGCGCAAATTTGATTGATGCGTTCGATGATTACGGCAAGGTCGTTGAAGAAAAAAATGGTGTCGTCGGCAAAGAAATCGGTTATCGGAATGCGGACATCGTCGTCGGTGCGGTCGTGAATGTTTGGAATGATTGTAACTTTATCGGGCGTTTCTTTGGTTAGTTGGCTCTCAATGTCGAAGGTTCTGATGCTATCTACTTCATCACCAAAGAAATCGAGGCGGAAAGGCATTTCGTCGGCAAATGAGAAAATATCGATTATGCTACCGCGAACTGAGTATTGCCCCGGCTCGTAAACAAAATCGACACGCTCAAAGCCGTATTCGTGTAGCAGCTCGACAAGAAAATCGTGCGATAGTGAGTCGCCACGTTGCACAACAAATGTGTTGAGTGCAAGTTTGTCGGGTGAGATGACGCGCTCCATCACGGCTTCGGGGTAGGTAACCACAATCATAGGATTTTTGGCAGAAGCTATTTTGCCGAGTACGTCGGTGCGGAGTAAGATGTTGCTGCTATCGGTGCGTTCATGGTCCATCGAGCGTTGGTACGATGATGGCAGGTATTCGACATCGGCTTTTCCTATGATTGTCTGCAAATCGTTGTATAGATACGCGGCCGATTCCATGTCGCTTTCAACAATCAGGAACATTCTGTCTTGTTGTTGAAATGCCGCACCAAGCACCATTGCCGCCGATGAGCCTTTTAATCCTTTAAGTGACACCACTGCTTGCTTGCTGGCAAGTGTCTGTAAAAGCGATTTTACACCACGGTGGTTTTCCCATGCCGATACTAACTGTGCCGATTCCAATGCTTTATTTTTTGTGGCGCAAATTAAAGAAAAAGTGAGTGAATTTGTTATGTTATTTAATTCGCTTAATAATAGCGAAATACTAATATCGGTTTGTCATTGTTACCATAAAAGCAGCAATCGTTTTTGTCATTTTTTGCGTAAAATTGTATCAATTTAAAAAAGTTAGGCATAAAAAATTTTTATACCGCAAAAATTAAACGAAATTCGCGCTCTAATTTATTTTAAACTATGCGCAAAATAATATCGGCTATAATTGTATTGATAATCTATCAGTTGACCGCATTATATACATTCGCAAATGATAAATTGCAATTACTCGATTCGCTGGCTCATAATCAGATAAATATCGATTCAACAATAAAATATGCCAATCAGGAACTTGATTTGGCGATTAAGCAGGAAAAACTACCAGAGCGCGCCAACGCTCAATTTTTATTGGCAAAAAGCCATTATGCCAAAAATAATTTGGACAAAGCAACCGAAATGGCAAAATTCGCACTCGATGTGTATAACTTGCTGAATGATACGCTAAAACAAGCTCAATGCTATAGTTTACTTGGAAATACTATGGCAAAAAAGGGAGCAAGTGGCACAGCCGATGGGCTGCTCAATCGCAGCCTTGAACTTTACAAATCGATAGACAATAAACCCGCCGAGGCCAGTGTTTACCGCGACATGGGGCTGCTTTGCCTTCGCTATAAAGTGTACGACCGCGCCTACGAATATTTCAGCCGTGCCTTAGAAATTAATCAAAAGTTTGAAAATCAAGACGATATTGCAAAAGATATGTATTGTCTTGGTTATGGCCAAATGTTGCAATGTATCGACGAAAACGGCAGTCTTACTCAGCTGAATCGCGCAAAATCAGATTTATTGAAAGCTCTCAATTGTAAAAATACAACACATCTTATTGATGTTTATTGCGCATTAACCGATGCTTATTTGCAACAAACAAAAATGACACAAGGCAATATAATGCGTTCATCAATGGATAGTTGCCGGTTTTATATCGAGTCAGGATACCAAGCCGTCAACTTGATTGGCGCCAGCGGTCAAACTTCACGTTTCGACCTTCGGAAAGCCCGTTACATATTGGCCACCAATGATTTTGTAACTTCAAATCACATGTTGCAAAAGTTGCAGACAGAAGTTGAGGCAGATTATGAGAACAACATCGAACTAACAGAAGATGTGTATAAAGCACTTGCTGAATTGCACGAAACCACAGGCAATTATAGGCAAGCCTTTGCTTATCTGAAAAAAATTAACGATGCCAATATGCGCAAAAATAGCGACGGCTACTTGATAAATTCGACACAAACCAAAATCCAAACCGAATACGATGAAGAATTACGTCAGTACGAGCAAAGCGAGCGCGAGAAAGAATTGATTTTTGAAGCGGAAACCAATCGGTTCAGAACAACGCTAACTTTTGTTATTACAATTCTTGTTTTTGTAATACTTTATTCTATTGTCATTTATCGTAATAATGAACGCCGAAAAAAGAATAATGAGTTGCTTAACGAACAAAATCAGAAATTGGAAAATCAGCAATCCGAAATAATCAAGCAAAACGAACTTTTGAGCCAAAAAAATGAGGAAATAGAAAAGCAACGCGACGAAATTGAAGGCCAACGAAATTATTTATCGAGCCAAAACAAACTGATGCTCAATGCTAATCGGCAAATAACCGATAGCATTTTGTACGCCAAACGCATTCAGGAAGCTGCCGTGCCATCAGAAAAAATGATGCAAAGCATTTTTGGCGACTGTCTGATTTTTTGGCGACCGCTGAATATTGTGTCGGGCGATTTTTATTGGGCTACACAAATTGGCAATCATAAACTTATTGCTGTTGCCGACTGCACAGGACATGGCGTTCCGGGCGCATTTATGAGTATGCTTGGCATATCGCTGCTGAACGATATTGTGTCATCAGTAAATTTGGCGGAAGCCACTGCTTCTCAGGTACTTAACCAACTCAGAACGAAGCTGAAAAGTTCGTTGCGGCAAACAGGAAAAGTTGGAGAAGCCGACGATGGTATCGACCTTGCTTTTTGCATTTTTGATACCGAATCGAAACGGATGCAATACGCAGGCGCTTTTCGCCCGTTGATAATAATCCGGAATGGTGAACTTATTGAGTATAAAGCAGATAAAATGCCGTGTGGCGTATATATCAACGAGACAGAATCGTTTACCAATAATGAAATTGAAACACAATCGGGTGATGTTCTTTATATGTACTCCGATGGTATTGCTG
>CALBPW010000027.1 GCA_937899145.1 uncultured Bacteroidota bacterium | reverse complement strand
CGATCTCTTATATAGTGAATGTCAGTCAGATAGATTATATTGAGGAAAGTAATGTTGTGATGCGTACCGATGCGGGCGTTAAAATGATTCCGATTGGCAAGTCGTATCGCGAAACATTAATGGACGATTTGAATTTAATGTCGAAATAAAATCTTGATTATAAGATGTGAAGCCTGCATTTTTTTGTAGGCTTTACTTTTTTATGCAATCTTTTGCCGTAAGCATCGTTATTTTACAAATGCGAAAAATAAAATTTATAACTTTTTTATCTCTGCTGATTTTCAGTCAGTTATTAATTGCATCACCTGAAACTGACAGCACATTTATTGCTGCTGAACTTGAAATATTGCAAACGGCAAAACAACTTTCTGCAAGCAGATACGATGATAGTCAGCAAGATAGCTTGAATAGCCAATTGCGTAATCAGTTTTCAGTAATACTAAAGCGCGATGGTTCATTTACTTACCCATTCGATACATTAAAAAATGATGTCAGCATTGTTACTTCGTCAGATGGCAAAGTTCGCATTATAACATGGTATAGCGTTGGCGATGCTGGAAATTACAACTACTCAGGTTTTTTGCAATATAACGACAAATCGGAAAAAATGGTGCGTTTGTTTGAGCTGAACGATTGTAGTAATAAAATTTCAAATCTTGAAAATCAGACACTTACACCACAAAATTGGTATGGCGTGGTTTATTATGGTATTGTTGAGAAAAAAATCGGCAACGATGTTATTTACACATTGCTTGGCTGGGATGGGGCAGGGCTTTATACAACTCGTAAAATAATTGAACCTCTTACATTTACGGCCAAAGGGCAACCACGTTTTGGCAAAATGATGATAAAATTCGCGCGCAAAAAAATGAAGCGAATGGTTTTTGAATACAACAAGCGCGCAACAATGATGATTCAGTACGACGCTCAACTCGATTTAATTGTGATGGATCATTTATCGGTTTTTGGCGACCAAGACACTGATAATCCGATGTTTTTGGGGCCTGATATGTCGTATGACGCTTTAATATTTGATAATGGAACATGGCTTTATCAATCAAATATCGATTATCGCCGTCCTCCTAAAAAGAAAAAATAGCCTGTAATATCTTGGTAATTATTAATTTGTAACATCACACTACAATGTTACCCCCAATCCACATTCAATAAATTCAGCTTTGGCTCCGTGAGCTTTTATCGAAACGTTTGTAAACAACTGTTTTATAGGATAAAAACGTACGCCGGCACGTTCGTAAATGGGCAGCGTATAGGCCTTGCTGCGCAGTGTATAGACACCTAATCCAATGTTTATTCGCAATTTGCCGGCTATCAAATCAGAGTTGGCAAATACGGCTTGACTTAATAATTTTTTTAGTTCAACATGCTCATTTTCCGCATATTCATCTTTAAAATATTCATTATGAAAAATGTCAATGCCTAAACCTAACGTCCGTTTGTAGCTTATTCGGCGCGATAATGCTACAGAAAGTGTTGAATTATGGTAAATCACACCAGTTTTATTGTCTCTGATACCTGTTGCGTACATAATGTTCCATTCATAACGCTTAGTTATTTCGGGCTCTGGCAATTTCTGAAAATGAATCTCTCTTTTAGTTGGTATATATGAGGCTATCATATTGATACCCAACATGTTCATACCCCAGTTGGGTTGCTTTGTCGCTCCATTTGAAAAATGCTGGAACGATGCGCCACAACCTATTTCTATCTTGCTGGTTATCTGGTATTTATAGCGCAGGCTAAATTCTATATAGGCATTTACTTCGCTGCCAATCGCCATATTGTTAGGGTTTTTAATGGAATCGTATTGGTTGATGTTGAATGTTAAACCGCAGCTCCAACTTGTTGATAATGAGCTTTTCTGTCCTCTATGCATAGGAATATCCATAAATCCGAACAATGCTATTGGGTGACCAATTTCCTTTTTCTGAAATTCAGATAGATACACCCCGATGCCTAAATACGGATACTTTAATGTTTGATGCCAATATTGGTTGCCTGTTGTTTGCATTCCGATGCGCAATTCGCCTGCATAAAAAGGCCTGTCGCACATCGGCTCCATCTCTTTGTGATGTGCTGATATTTTACCGGCAATTCCTACAACTTCAAGTTTTAAAACCGATTTACAACTATCAGTTTGCGCTAAAATGGGTAAACTTATCAAACTAAAAATGGTTGATATACAGATATTTAAAAATTTATTCATTTCTCTTTTTCCCAAATTTCGAGGTCGCTTATATTGCTGCCGTCAATTTTGAAACGCAGCATTGTGCGTTTTTTGTGGAATCCGTAAATGCCGGCAGCACCCGGATTTAAATGTAAACATTGTAATTGCTTGTCGTACATAACTTTAAGTATGTGCGAGTGCCCACTAACAAATATTTGCGGACGTTCAGTTAAAAGTAAGTTTTTGGCTTTGGGTTCGTATCTGCCGGGGTATCCTCCAATGTGCATCATAACAATTTTAACTTGCTCAACTTCAAATATTTGCACTTCTGGGATAATATGCCGAATGTCGCTGCCGTCAATATTTCCAAAAACTGCAGTTATGGGTTTAAATTGTTGTAAATCAGTTAATAATTCGATATTGCCAATATCGCCGGCATGCCACACTTGGTCAACGGGGTCAAGAAAAACTCTCATCCGTTCGTCAAAGTGTGAGTGAGTATCCGATATAAGCCCGATTTTTACCATTTTGCTGCAAAAATAGCAAATTGCTAATCTGCCGATTGCTCAACGGATATTTTTACTTTTATTTGTGGAAAATTTATGTGATGCACATTTTTTATACTCCTGATATTACTGGCGATTACTGCACTTTGCAAGAGGAGGAATCGAAACATTGCGTGCGTGTTTTGCGGCTTGTACACGGCGATAGTGTTATTCTGATTGATGGACGTGGTGGCTATTACGAAGCCGAAATTGATGAAGCCAATCCCAAGCGTTGCACAATTCGTATTTGCAAAAAAACAGAAAATTTCGGGCAACGTAACTATCACATTCATATTGCTTTAGCTCCAACTAAAAATATCGATCGTACTGAGTGGTTTATAGAGAAATCTGTCGAAATGGGCATAGACGAGATTACACCGTTAATTTGCAGTCGCTCTGAACGCACATCTGTTAATACCGACAGGCTTGAAAAAATCATCATATCGGCTATGAAACAATCAATTAAGGCTTATCGTCCTACACTTAACCCGCCAACAAAGTTCGCTGATTTTGTTAAAGCCGACCGTGTTGGGCGTAAACTGATTGCGCATTGTATCGACTCTGATAAACAGTCGCTTAAATCGCAGATTGATAGTGAGTTAAATTATACAGTCCTGATTGGTCC
>CALBPW010000026.1 GCA_937899145.1 uncultured Bacteroidota bacterium | reverse complement strand
TCATTAGCCCGAAGAAGATGAATCCGCGGTAGTTGATATTTTCGGCCTGCAAACCCATTATTGTAGGTTCGATAATGCGTTTGACAACCTTCTCTTTAAACTCTGGAGTGCAGAATGGAACCGGCGAGACGGCTCCCATACCGCCTGTGTTTAGGCCTGTGTCGTGTTCGCCAATGCGTTTATAATCTTTGGCTTCGGGCAGCAAAACATAATCGCGGCCATCGGTAAGCACAAAGAACGAGCACTCAATACCCGACAAAAATTCCTCAATAACCACTTTTGCCGACGCCTCGCCAAACTGCCCGTTGAGCATCTCCTCAAGGCTATTTTTCGCCTGTTGCAAATTGTTGATTATCAACACTCCTTTACCCGCTGCAAGTCCATCAGCTTTAAGTACATACGGAGCTTTCAGAGTTTCGAGGAATTGTTTCCCTTCGTCGATGCTTTCTTTTGTAAAACTGCGGTAAGCGGCTGTCGGAATGTTGTATTTGAGCATAAATTGCTTTGCAAACTCCTTACTGCCTTCAAGTTTTGCCCCCTCAGCCGACGCTCCAACCACACCAACATTTTTTGTGTCGTTGTCGGCAGCTAAAAAATCGGCAATGCCGCGCACAAGCGGTTCTTCAGGACCAACAACAACAAGGTTTACTTTGTTAAACTTCACAAACTCTTTAATCGCTTCAAAATCAGTGACTTTTATAGGAATGTTAATGCCAGCATTAGCAGTTCCGGCATTGCCCGGTGCAATGTAAAGTTGTTTTACACGATTGCTTTGCGCAATTTTCCACGCAATGGCGTGTTCGCGGCCTCCCGAGCCGATGATTAAGACATTCATTGTTATCTGTTTTTGAAAAGTTCAAGAATTTGTTCAAGGTCGTCGGGCGTGTCAACAGACAAGCCTTCGTCGGTGGTGGTGGCTGTTTGTATGGTGTAGCCGTTTTCGAGCCAGCGCAGTTGTTCAAGCGATTCGGCCGATTCAAGACTACTTTTTTCGAGTTTTGTAATTTCAAGTAGTACATCTTTCCGGTAGCCATACATTCCGATATGCTGATAAAATGGAAATTTATGCAACCACCCGCTTGGCTCACAACCACGAATGTGTGGAATTGTTTGCCGGCTGAAAAGTAGCGCGCGTCCGTTTTTATCAACCACTACTTTTGGTTTGTTGGGGTTGAAGAGCGTTTGTTCGTTATCGATTGGTTTGATAAGTGTTGCAATCTGTACTTCGGGTTTTTCAAAAAGGCTTGCAAGCAGGTTTATCTGCTTTTCGGCAATAAAAGGTTCATCGCCTTGAATATTGACGACCACATCAACTTGTTGGTTGTAAGCGCGTTCGTAGTTTTGTACTGCTTCTGCGCAACGGTCGGTGCCACTGGGGTGCCTGTCAGATGTCATCACAACCTTACCGCCAAACGAGAGTACAGCATCGTAAATGCGCTTGTCGTCGGTAGCAACAACAACATGTTGCAAAGCCTTGCCGGCCTGTTCAAAAACGCGCTGAACCATGTACTTGCCGTTGATGTCGGCCAACGGCTTGCCCGGAAACCGAGATGAGGCGTACCGTGCCGGAATAATTCCTAAAACAACCATCTTTTTTTTGTTTGTGCAAAAGTAGAAATAAATAGACAAACAGACAACAGACTTCAAACAACCGAACTGCGCGTCAATTTTCTCTACCTGTTAAACCCGATAAAAACCAAATTTCAAAACATCAGGCCCTCACCTTCTAAACTCTCTCTACCTTATTTTTCAGCTTTTATTCATCTTATCGACATACTCAGTTGGCGAAATGCCGAAGTGGGTTTTGAAGCAGTTTGTAAAGTACGATGGCGAGTTGAAACCTACCATATAAGCCACCTCGGAGATGTTGTATTGCTTTTTGGCAAATAATTTAACAGCCTCGTTAAGGCGGATAACACGCAAATATTCGCTTGGACTCATATTCACCATCATTTTCAGCTTTTTATGCAAGTGCCCACGACTGATGCAAAGGTCTTGGCTCATTGTTTCGATGCTAAGTTCAGCATTATCTATATTTTTGTAGATGTAGTCCGACACTTTCCGCAAGAAGGGATCGTCAATCTGAATTTCAGATATTTCGCCATCGGCATTTGACAGTGAATTTGAATATTTGCGATAAAGGATTTCGCGAATTTCAATCAGCTTTCTGATTCTAACTTGCAGATGTTCAGTGTTAAACGGTTTTGGAATGTAGGAGTCGGCGCCATGTTCAAGGCCTTCAATGCGGTGCTCGATTGACGAACGCGCCGTTAGCAAAATAACTGGTATATGGTTAGTTACAATGTTTTGCTTCAACTCTTGACACATTTGCAATCCATCCATTTCCGGCATCATTACATCGCTTACAACCACATCTGGCAATAGTTGCAGACTTTTGTGCAATCCTTCAAGGCCGTTGGCAGCTTCGACAATATTGTAATCGGCCTCTAACTCCGATTTTATGTATTGCCGCAAATCGTAATTATCTTCAACAATAAGCACTGTCTTTTTGTTGGGGTCTAAATCGTTTTCGGTAACTTCGGTTTGGATTGTATCGTTTTCGACAATCGGCTTAAGTGGTTCTGT
This sequence comes from uncultured Bacteroidota bacterium, assembly GCA_937899145.1. Lineage (GTDB taxonomy): Bacteria > Bacteroidota > Bacteroidia > Bacteroidales > SZUA-534 > RUG13583. The sequence goes on along the minus strand of CALBPW010000026.1, from coordinate 5,858 downwards.
TTTAGGTTGGATTTGCGTTTCATCCTGACTATTGGCACGTTCGGCTTCGGTATAAGCCAATTCGTCGGCCGGGATAAGAATTGTAAATATGGTGCCCTTGCCAAGTTCCGACATTACGCTAATGCTACCATGATGCGACTCAACCAATCCTTTTGCAAGTGCCAAACCAACGCCAGTGCCTGTGCGTTGCAAGTTAGCACTGCTTTCAACCTGATAAAACCGCTCGAAAATGCGGTCGAGGTCGGCGGCCGGAATGCCTTTGCCGGTGTCGGCAACGGTTATTTCAAATTTGTCGAGCGCGCGGCTCAGCACTACATTTATACTGCCATATTGTGGTGTGAATTTAAACGCGTTAGACAGCAAGTTGAACATCACTTTGTCGATTTTATCGGGGTCGAACCAAGTGACGCTGTCGGTTGTGCGATTTTCAAAATTTAATTTGACGCCTTTTGAAACGGCATAATCGTTGAACGAGTCGGTAATGTCGGCGAGGAATTTTCCTAAATTGGAATGTTCGACATGCAGTTGCATCTTGTTATTCTCAACTTTGCGCAAATCCATAATTTGATTTACAAGTTGCAACAACCGGTGTGCGTTTTTTAGCACTACACTCAACGTCTGCTGCTGATGTCCGTTGAGTTGTCCTGTGGCAAGCATCTTTTCGAGCGGACCAACAATCAGTGTTATTGGTGTGCGAAACTCGTGCGAGATATTGGTGAAAAATTGCAATTTCGATTGCGTAAGTGCCTCTGTTTGGTCTTTTTGCAGTTGTGCAATGTGCAGTTCGTTTTTTATATGAATCCGGCGGAAAGTAGTTATCCAGCTGAAAATCAGGATAAGAACCATCGCAATATAGTAAATTAGGTATGCCCACCAAGTGCGATAGAATGGAGGTTTGATTATCAAACAGATAGATTTTGCGTTGTCAGTCCAATCGCGACCTGAGTTTGATGCGCGAACTTTAAATATGTAGTTGCCGTATTTTAAATTGGTGTAAGTTACTACGCGTTGGCGTGCATTCGCTGTAATCCATTCGTTATCAAAACCTTCCATCATATATTGATAGATGGTGTTTTCGGCTGAAATAAAATCGACACTGGAAAACTCGAACGAGAAACTATTGTCGGAATAGTTTAAGGTGATGGTATCTGTGTCCCATATTGGTTTGTTTAACAGTATTTTACCATTATGTTCCTGACCTGCGCGCAATGGTTTGTTGAAGATTGAAAATCCGGTTATAACCGGCTGAACAGCGGGCAGTTTAATGCCAACATTATCAGGGAAGAACGAGTTTAAACCATTGGTTGAGCCAAAAAACATTTCGCCATCAGCATTTTTAAACGATGCGTTGCGGAAAAATTCATTGCTTGATAGTCCGTCGTCGGTAGTGTATGTGAAGGTGTCGCCGGTTGAAGGCGACAGACAGCAAATACCGCGGTTTGTACTTATCCACAACTCGCCCCTGTCGTCTTCTTCAATGCTGCTGATCATATTGCCCGGCAAGCCGTTAGCCGTGGTCAATATTTTAAAAGTGCCATCGGGTTGTAACACGTTAAGTCCTGTGCGAGTTCCTATCCAGATGGTGCTGTCGTGAGTTTGCGCTATGCAAGTTACTATATTGGAACTCAACGAGTTTGCGACACTGTCAATGTGCATATAATTGGTGAAATTCTTACGCTGGTTGTCAAGTTTGCTGACGCCCCAAGTGGTTGCAACCCATATATTGTTGTTGAAATCGCAGTAAATGCTGCTTATCCAGTTGTTGACAAGCTGGTTGTCCGCCACATCAGGCGAATACTGATAATTAACAAACGCGTCAGTCTCACTATCGTAGCGAGCAATTCCATGACCGTTGGTTCCTATCCAAATGTCGCCATTGCGGTCTTCCGCTATCGACATTACATAATTGTCTTGTATGGATTTTGGATTTCCATTGGCTCTAAAATGAGTGCGGGCATACGTTTGAAGGTTTACTTTTATCAATCCGTCTTTAAAGGTTCCTATCCAAAGATTGTTTCGGCTATCAACCAAAACACTCATTACTGCCATGTCGTTTATCCGTATGCGACCAGTCCGATTGATTGTAAATTCTTCAAAATGAGATTTATCGCTGCTTATAAACTTCAAACCGCCACCATCAGTTCCAATCCACAAATTACCTTGTGCGTCGGCAGCAATGCTTGTTACCGTGTTGCCCTCCGAACCTTGAATGTTGATTTGCGGATAGACGCTAAATAGTGGTTTTTGATTGATAAACAGATTTATACCCGCATGAAACGACGACGACCAAATATTATTTTGCCTATCTTCAAAAACGTATCTTATATTATTGTTCAATAATCTGTTCTCGCTTATCGCCGTAAATGTTTTCAAATTATCCGACGAAAAAACAAGTCCGTTGTTACTTGTTGTGATCCAGATATTTCCATTATGGTCTTCGATAACTTTGTGAATATGTTCCGATGTGGAATTGCTTGCGTCTTTGCCAAACTGATGTTGGTGCGACGAGCGCATGTCGGCATTTATTGTAAACAATCCATTTCCGCGTGTGCCAATATATACAATGCCGTGCGAGTCTTGAAAAATGCTGATGATATCAGTTTGAATATTCAAATCGAAACCGATGTACTCACTAAGCGAAATAAATTTTTCCGAACCACGGATTTTAACTTTAACATCACCGCCACCCATGCCAATCCATAGGTTGCCGCTAATATCAACGAAAAGCGAGAAAATCTCTTGATTGAGCAATGCTTGTCTTCCGCCAAGTTCGGCATAGTAGTTTTTCGATTTGCCTGTTTCTGGCCAATAGTGAACAACGCCATAACCTGCCGTCGCTATCCAAATTGTGCCGTCGTAATCTTCAGCAATTGAATTAGTCGGCTTTGTTGAATTGACAAAATTAGAGGTGTCGACACGCACAAGTTGAAAATCGTCGAGCGCAGGATTGTAGATGTAGCAACCAAGCGTTGTACCAACCCATATTTGGTTGCGCGAATCGATAAATAGCGCCAAAATTTCGTCGCTCAACAGGTGGCAACCATCGTTGGCGTCGCTAAAATAACTTGTTACGGCGTAGCCGTCGTAGCGGTTGAGCCCATTATTGGTGCCAATCCAAACAAATCCATAACTATCTTGCGCAATGCAATTCACATTGCTGTTCGACAACCCTTCGGAAGTGGTTAAATGACGATAAGTGAAGTTGTTAGAGATGTTTTGCGCTGCAGCATAAATTGATACCAGCGCAAAAAAAAGTGTACTTGCTATTCTCATAAATGTGTGTTTTGTTTGGCTAAAATAACGATTTGATTTTTGACGTTCAAGCATTTTACAGTTTATCTGTCTTTTTACGCCAAGAATTTTCTCATAGTCAGATTTTTTAATCAATAAACTCAAATAGTTTGTCGGACCCGGTCATTGCAAAAACATTTTTCAGTTCAGCATTCAAATTTTTAATCGCAACCTTGCAACAATTTGATTTTAAAAATAGAAAGATTTTTCAATTTTCAATTTACCAACACTTCGATTCTTCAATTCATCAAATATTTTATATTTGGCTGTTTTTTCAAACCAAAAATGCTAAAACGAATCTTTAAAACATTGGGCATAATCTTGCTTTTTGTGCTAATTGTGGCGCTTATGCCAGTGCTGATTTTGCTCTATCTGTACCTTACGAGCGATATGAAAAAGCCCGTTGGATTGCAGCCGCGCGCTGAGTTTTCGGTTATCGACACCAACGGTTACCGCATTTTTGCCGACGACACATTACGCCTTGGCAGCAACGGACTTTGGGAAGTGAAACTTTGCGGCACACCATTCAACCGTGGCGAAGGCTACGGCCGGCTGGCCAAAGACCTCATCTACGAGCAAGAACAATGCTTTGTTGACCAACTGCGGCTAATGGTGCCATCAGAGCGATACATCAACTTTCTGCGCCGCCTTGCGCTCATTTTCAACCATTCACTTGGTAAATATATTGATGAGGAATACCGGCACGAGATTTACGGCGTATCGCTCTCTTGCTCAAGCGATTTTAACTTTGTCTGCGAACCTTACGAGCGACAAATGAACTTCCATTCAGCCCACGACATTGGACACGCCATGCAAGATTATATGCTGGTTGGTTGCAGCTCGTTTGCCACTTGGAGCAACAGCAGCAAGGATTGCGACTTGTTTGTTGGCCGTAATTTCGATTTTTACATGGGCGACGATTTCGCACGCAATAAAATAATTGCATTTTGCTTTCCATCAGACGGTTACAAATTCGCATCGGTCAGTTGGCCTGCAATGATGGGCGTGCTATCGGGCATGAACGAAAAAGGATTGACCGTAACCATCAATGCTGCAAAATCCTCAATACCGACATCTTCAGCCACACCAATATCGATACTTGCACGCGAAATTCTGCAATACGCTTCAACCATCAACGAGGCTATTGAAATAGCAAAAAAACGCACTGTATTTGTCTCTGAATCAATATTAATCGGTTCTGCCATTGACGGGAAGGCTGCAATAATCGAAAAATCGCCACACCACATGGGCATTGCCAATAGTGACACTACATTTATAATCAGCACAAATCATTTTCAATCAGATATTTACAAGAATGACAAGCGCAACATCGAGAATATCCGCAACTCCGACAGTCAAGGCAGATATATGAGAATTGAAGAGTTGCTCAACCGCTCATTCCCTATTGATGAGCAAAAAGCCGTTAGCATTTTACGCGATTACAAAGGATTGAAAGACAGTCTGATGGGCTGGGGAAACGAGATGGCTATAAACCAATTTATTGGTCATCACTCTGTGGTTTTCAATGCCAACAAACTAATGATGTGGGTGTCAACATCGCCGTGGCAGGCAGGCCCATACGTAGCCTACAATTTAGCTGATATTTTCAGCGAAAAAATCAGTTTTCACGACAATATTAGTAGCCTTAAAAACGGAATCGAAAGTGATGAAACAGTGTCAGACAAGCAGATAGAAAGAATTATCCGCTACCGGAAGCTGAACCGTGCTCTGCGCGATTCGTTTCAATTAGGAGGTACAATCGACAGCCTTCAACTACTTAATTTTGAGCTAATAAACCCTAATCTTTTTTCGACACACGAATTTTTGGGCGATTACTATATGAGCCGCTCCGACAGCCTTCAAGCCTACAACGAGTGGCAAATCGCCTTACAAAATGTAATTCCACGCCGCCCCGACCGCGAGCGCATCAAAGAAAAAATTGAAACGCTCGACGATTGTTGGGAAATAACATGGTAGGGCATCTGCTTGATTTTGAAGATATTTGACTAAACACAATTTGAAATGATAAAAAAAGACTCACAAATTCAATTTAAATCAGCAGCCGAGATAAAAGCCTTTCAGGAGGCACGGCTTGCCGAGTCGTTGGCTTACTTGCAAGCACACTCAAAATTCTACCAACGAATGTTTGCCGAAAACAACATTGACATCAGCAAAATACAAACCATCGAAGATTTGCAGCAAATTCCTGTTACCACCAAAGCCGATTTGCAACTACACAACGATGATTTCCTCTGCGTTGATCGCGCCGACATTATCGACTATGTAACCACCTCAGGCACAATGGGAAATCCTGTAACATTCGCTCTCACCAACAACGACCTCGACCGTTTAGCTTACAACGAATACCTATCGTTCACCACAGCCGGCCTGACACGCGACGATGTTATGCAAGAAATGGTAACCATCGACCGCCGCTTTATGGCTGGATTGGCTTACTTTCTTGGTTGCCGCGAGGTTGGAATGGGTGTCTCGCGCGTCGGAAACGGCATTCCTGAACTTCAGTGGGACACTATAAATCGCATTCACCCAACATGCTGCATGTGCGT
>CALBPW010000025.1 GCA_937899145.1 uncultured Bacteroidota bacterium | reverse complement strand
ATGCAAGCCCGATTGAGTATCCCCAAATGGCCGGCAACCGGAATCCTTCAGGCGACAGTAATATATATGTACTACAAACGGCTGTCATAAAAATAGCAGGTATCAGTGTGATATAAAAACATTTACCGTTTTGATATAGATACGCTGTTATTGCCCATAAGGTAAAAATGGATAGTGTCTGGTTGAACCAACCAAAATAACGCCAAAGTATATCGAATTTAATCATCATCAGCACTGCCGAAATGATAAAGATTGGTATCGATACTGCAAGTCGTTTAGCCACGGTGTTTTGAGGGAAATGTAAAAAATCAGCGGTTATCAAACGCGCCGAGCGCAAAGCTGTATCGCCCGATGTTATTGGTGCTGCCACAACACCCAAAATGGCGAGTACGGCTCCTATCCTACCCATCCAATCGTTGCAAATGAAATTGACAATATTCGCAGGATTGCCGTTCATTTTTAGTGCCAATCCTTCCGATGTTCCGCCTGCATACTTAATGGCGGCCGCAGCCCAAATCAGTGCTACAAATCCTTCGGTTATCATTGCACCATAAAAAGTGATGCGGCCATATTTTTCGTTCTTCAAACAACGCGCCATCATCGGACTTTGAGTGGCATGAAATCCGCTAATTGCTCCACAGGCAATGGTTATGAATAAAAATGGGAATATCTGCAAACCTTTAGGATGATGCGTATAAAAGGCTTCAGTAATTTCGGGCATCGAGCCTTCGTGTGTGAAAATTCCGATAAAGACGCCCGCTGCCATTATCAGCAATGCGACTCCGAAAATCGGGTATATTTTACCAATAAGCGCATCTATTGGCAACAATGTGGCAAGCATATAATAAGCGAAAATGATGACGCACCAGAATGTTTTACTACCCAAAAAGCCCGAAGTCGGTGTCAATCCTTCGAGCAAGCCTGCCGGTGTGGTTACAAATACGGCTCCAACCATCACCATTAATAGTAGCGAGAAAACGCGCATTACTTGGCGGACATTAGTTCCAAGCTCATCGCCAACTATTTCGGGCAACGATGCCCCATCTTTTCGCAGCGAAATCATTCCCGACAAAAAATCGTGCACTGCTCCGCCAAAAATGCAGCCAAGCACTATCCATAAATAAGCAGCTGGGCCAAAAAGTATGCCACCAATAGCACCAAAAATTGGTCCTGTACCTGCAATGTTAAGAAATTGTATTAGAAAAACTTTCCAAAGTGGCATTGGTATGTAATCAACGCCGTCTTGCCTGGTGTAAGCTGGTGTCGGACGATTGGCATCTACACCAAATAACCGCTCGACAAATGCACCATAAAAAATATAGCCCAATACAAGAGCTGCAACGGATACAATAAAAGTTATCATAATGTTGTATGTTTAAAAATCAGACGAAAATAGTAAAAGTTTTGGTGAACCGAATATAATTGATGAATAGCTAATCGGTGGCGTACAACCATTAAACCTTAACCTCCCGCCTCCAAGTTCTTCCCTATTCCCCTCTTTACCTTTCTATCAACTCTTTGCCATTTGCCTTCCGCCATTCGTTGCTGGCTTTTAAACTAAACTCGCAGCCGCAATATTGCTGTTCGTAGAAATTGTATTGCCTAATGATTTCGATGCGACGCTCGCTCAATCCGCCTTTACGCCAATTTTGCGCCCAAAAGCTAACGCCGCCAACTTGTGCCGCCGCCCGATTCCCCGCTTCAGTAATCTGCTCAAGGCTTTTCCATCGCGATGACGCAAGTGTTGTTGTAAAAATCCGAAATCCGTTTTCGGCTGCATACTGTGCCGTTTTTAGCAGCCGGTGCTTAAAACACTCAAGGCAACGATGACCGCGTTCAGGTTCTCCGGCAAAAGGCAATGCCGATTGCAGCCACTGCTCATGATTATAATCCGCATCAATTATCTGCAAGCCAAGGTTTTCAGCAAAACGCGCACATTCGTTTTTTCGGATTAAATATTCACTTTCAGGATAAATATTTGGATTACAATAAAATATAGTTGGTGTAATTTCATTTTTTAGCAGACATTCGACAATTGCCGACGAGCAAGGCGCGCAACAAGCATGAAGCAAGACTTTCTTCTCACCAAATGGAACATCAAGTTTAAGACGGCAATCAACAGACATAAAACAAAAAATACACTAACAATTAAAATGCGCCCGATTTTTACTAAGATAGACGCTATATAGACCGACGCGCCACATCACTACTAACTTACAACTTAAAAAATAAGCGATGCAGCATAATAACCGCATCGCAAAACCAATAAAAATATGAAATTCAAAGAAATTTATCCTAAATAAGCCTTCAAGCCTTTGCTACGCGACGATTGGCGCAACCGGCGTATAGCCTTTTCCTTAATTTGGCGGACGCGCTCACGTGTCAACCCAAACTCTTCAGCAATTTCTTCAAGTGTCATCTCAGAGCAACCTAAACCGAAGAAACGGCACACAACCTCACGTTCGCGGTCGGCAAGGGTTGAAAGTGTACGTTGGATTTCGTTGCTAAGCGACTCCAAAATCAACCCATTATCAGCCACCGGGCTGTCATCGTTTTGCAACACGTCAAGCAAGCTGTTATCTTCGCCCTCAACAAATGGTGCGTCAATTGATACATGACGACCCGAAACGCGCATTGTATCAGCAATTTTCTCCTTTGGAATATCCATCAGCGAGGCGATTTCCTCTGGCGACGGCATACGCTCATTTTCCTGCTCAAATTTCGACGATGTCTTGTTTATTTTGTTAAGCGAACCAATTTGGTTAAGCGGCAAGCGCACAATACGCGATTGCTCGGCAATAGCTTGCAAAATTGATTGGCGAAACTCTTCAGTGT
>CALBPW010000024.1 GCA_937899145.1 uncultured Bacteroidota bacterium | reverse complement strand
AATTAGGATTTACAAATTACGGCTGAAGTCTGTTGTCAAACAACCGTTTCTCCGATTAAACAATTCACCAATTAAACATTAAACAATGGAATACACTGAAATAGAACGCAAATTTTTAGTCAGTGGTGAGTTCAAACATCTTGCCACATCAAAATATCGAATTTGCCAAGGCTACCTATCAGCCGACCCTGAACGCACTGTGCGCGTGCGAATTAAAGGCGACAAAGGCTACCTAACCATCAAAGGTGCCAGCACCGCTGATGGCTTGAGCCGCTTTGAGTGGGAAAAGGAAATTGCTGTAAATGAGGCAGAAATGCTACTAAAATTATGTCTACCAACTGCCATCAAAAAAACACGATACATTGTGCCACTTGACAACTTAAAAATTGAAGTTGACGAATTTGAAGGCGAAAACGCAGGTTTAACTTTGGCTGAAATTGAATTAGATAATGCAAATCAGCAAGTTAATTTGCCCGATTGGCTTGGCATGGAAGTTACGGGCGATGAGCGGTATTACAATTCATACTTGTCGCAGAACCCGTTTGGGAAGTGGAAGTAAAATAGGTTTTGTTTTGTTTCCATTGCACTAATTTCTTATCTCTACAAAATCACTTAATGGACGGATTTTTGCACGATATGTATTGATTCGCTGCTTTAAATCAGGCTGTTTTGTCAATGGAATTTCTTTAGTATAAAAATGAATTACTATAATATGCTGCGTGTTCGGGGTGAAAACCATTCTTCTCGAGTGTTTCTCTTGTCCAGATTTGGAAATGGCCTTTACTCTTCAACTTAAACAAATGACAATCTTCGCCATTGGTATGAAGAAGAACATATTTCAGTCGTTCGAAGCCTTGTGTAACAAGCAGTGATCCTTTTGAATCGCCTGCCCGAAGATAGCAAACGCCTTTTTCGATCATCAAACGTACAGTTTCGGTGCGAGCGTGATTGACAAGAACTGTCGCTTCTTCTGAATTTTCGCACATTTTGCGAAGCATTTTTTCGGCCATTTGCGAATCTTCTATTTCCTGACGGCGACGCATTCCAATTTGCAGATATTCTTCCGATTGGTCGAAACCAATAAAATTGCGCCCCAACAAATTGGCTGCAATGCCAGTGGTGCAAGAGCCCGCAAAAGGGTCAAGAATAGTATCACCTTCGCGTGTGCAAGCAAGAATTATTCGGTACAGCAAGCGTAAGGGCTTTTGCGTCGGGTGCTTGCCGCACGATTTTTCCCATGGCCCGACGGCGGGAATTTTCCAAACATCGGTCATTTGCTTGTCGCCGTTCATCTGCTTCATTGTCTCGTAGTTGAACACGTGCGGCACTTTGGCCGATTTACGAGCCCAAATGACATATTCAGTTGAGAATGTGAAATATCTGCACGAAATATTCGGTGGCGGGTCGGACTTTTGCCAAGTAATGACATTCAGAATTTTATAGCCTAACTCGGTAAGACAATTCGCCACAGAAAAAATATTGTGATAGGTGCCGCTAATCCATATCGAGCCGTTGTCTTTCAACTTTTCGCGGCACAGCGACAACCATTGTTTGTTAAATTCGGAAATGTGTTCGGGTGTACCGCCTTTATCCCATTCGCCCTTGTCAACACAAACAACTTTGCCATTCTGACAACTTATGCCACCATTGCTTAAAAAATAAGGCGGGTCGGCAAAAATGGCAGCAACGCTCTTGTCCTCGATTTGCGGAAGCAAATCCATACAATCACCGTGCAAGAGAGTAAAGTCAGGTTTAGGCATTTGACAGTTAGGCACCATTACTATTTATAACTGATAAATCAAGATTAGGTATTATTTGTGTGTTAGTATAGTTCTTCTTATAATAAAAAGCGCGACGGCGCGCCTGTATAAAGCCACCTTTACCATCTGGTGCATTTGTTTTATCTTGATTATTTGCACCTTTTGTTTTCGGTTCTATAAATACACCCATACTACAAGATAATTTGTCTGCATCACCTCTTGAAATATATGCCTGTATTTCTTCCCAATCTTTCTTGAAAACCAGCAGTTGAGTAGCATCAGGGTGATCCAGGAAATAATCTATAATGATATAATCGTCTTGATTTAGTTTTTTCCCTTTCTCTTTTGCCAAGTACACGACCCAAAATGTTATGTTTATTTTTGTACGAAGTTTTGCTGTTTCCCAAGTTTCTTGCGCAACTTGACAATAATTTATCATCTGAATAGCAGTTGGTTCCTTTGCTTTAATATCACCACTCTTGTTCAATTGCAATGGCAATATTTTTACTTCACATCCAATCTCTGGCAAGTCGGCTTCATCACGATTGTTATTATCAATTCCCAAGAGATTTTCAACTATCAAACCAGAAGCGCCTTTTTTCATTTTGCACTTATCACCAATGAATAGTTCTTCTTTAATTTGGCCTATAGTTTTACCTTTTGCCTCCTAAGTTCAAATAGGAAGTGCATAAAACAGACCGATTCGGAAGCCAGC
>CALBPW010000023.1 GCA_937899145.1 uncultured Bacteroidota bacterium | reverse complement strand
CCCTACACGACGCTCTTCCGATCTGCCTACGCTCAAAAATTTGAAGGACTTGCACCAACGCCGCCAATGGGCTGGAACTCGTGGAACACCTTCGCTTGCAACATTAACGAGGATTTAATAAAAACACAAGCCGACATTATGGTAGCATCTGGTATGCGCGATGCCGGCTACATATACCTCAACCTCGACGACTGCTGGCATGCCGCAGAGCGCGACAGCCTTGGTTTTCCGCAAGCCGACCCTGAGCGGTTTCCTTCGGGAATGAAAGCCCTTGCCGACTATGTACACTCAAAAGGATTGAAAATCGGCATTTACTCCGACGCAGGCTGGCACACATGCGGCGGGCGATTTGGCAGCCGCGGACACGAATATCAAGACGCTTATCAATATGCAAAATGGGGCATCGACTATCTGAAATACGACTGGTGCGATACCGATGATATGAAAGCCGAAGAGTGCTACAAAACGATGAGCGCCGCCATTCGCGCTGCCGGACGCCCAATGATATTAAGCATCTGCGAATGGGGAACTTACGAGCCTTGGCTATGGGGTGGCAACTACGGGCACCTTTGGCGCATTTCGGGCGACATTTACCCTTGCTTCGACTGCGAAGACCGCCACGACGATGGCTTGCCAACACAATGGTCGGCGTGGGGAATTATGAAAATACTTGATATGCGCGATAACGATGAAATGCGCAAACACGCAGGCCCTGACGCATGGAACGACTTTGACATGCTTGAAGTTGGCAACGGCATGACAGAAGCCGAAGACCGCGCTCATTTCAGCCTTTGGTGCATGTTGGCTTCGCCACTAATTGCCGGCAACAATCTTGCAACAATGTCGGATGCCACAAAAGCCATATTGACAAACGCTGGAGCAATCGCAATAAACCAAGACGAACTTGGCTGTCAGGCGTTTAAGTGGCAGACATTTGGCAACCTCGAAGTTTATGCCAAGCCTCTTGCCAATGGCGATCTTGCGCTATGCTTCTTAAATAGAGGCGATGCCGCCATTAAGCACACTATCGATTGGAGCAAAACCGAAAACTTGCACGACGCTGTGTCGAAAACCGATTACGAATTTGACAAAACAAAATTCAAAATACTGAACATCTGGACAGGAAAAACAATGGGCACAACCAAAAAATCCACCACAATTGAAGTGCCATCGCACGATGTTGTACTAATGCGATTGTCAGGAATTTAGTTAAAACACGCATACTAACACTGAATCATTCAGAGAGAAGGGGTTGCAGCAAGCAGCCTCTTTTTTGTATTTATTTAACCTTTAGCACGATTAGAAAGATTTGGCGGGATAAATGGATTTGATGAAGATTCAGTGGCAAATTACAACAAAAGAGGTGTGAAAAATTGAAAGACAATATTAAATGGGCAAATCAGTTTTTATAATTGTAGTTAACATTTTTGTAGTTATATTATTTTCTTTCGCCAACCTATTCGCCTGACGTTCAATAGTTTTTTCAAACAAATTACGAACAAACCGCGCGTTTCCGAAACGCTCGTCCTTGGTGGCGACAACCTTATTCAAATACTCATTTAGCAACATTTTCACATCATCTGCAATAGTGTATTCATTTTTCGTCAAATTAAACTCAAAAATCTGCGCCAATTCGTCGGCCGAATAATCAGGGAACTCAATGTAGCGGTTAAAACGCGACTGCAAACCAGGATTGGCATTAATAAAATTCTGCATTTCAGCCGAATATCCTGCCAATATAACAACTAAACGGTCACGGTCGTCTTCCATACGTTTCAGCAAAGTTGATATAGCCTCAATGCCGAAATCGTTCTGCCCGCCACTGACCAGTGAATAAGCCTCATCGATGAACAAAACGCCGTCCAACGCACTATCGATCACCATGTTGGTTTTTACGGCGGTCTGCCCTACGTACTCGGCCACGAGTCCCGAGCGGTCTGTCTCGACGAGATGTCCTTTCTGCAGAACGCCAAGGTCGCGGCAGATGCCGGC
>CALBPW010000022.1 GCA_937899145.1 uncultured Bacteroidota bacterium | reverse complement strand
TTTATATAAAGAAAAAGTTGAAGTATATCGATTGCAAAGTAATTATGAAATTAAAGAAAAGAAAAAATTAACTCTAGATCAAGAAAGAGTAGTGGAGCAAGTTGATTTAAATAAATACTATGCTTATTTGTTATTTGGTGTAACAGGTAGTGGTAAAACTGAAGTTTATATGGAATTAATTGAAAAAGTTATTGAAAATGGAAAAACAGCAATTTCTCATTATAAAGTTCTGAAAATCAGCAATGACAAATCGCTTATCAGATTTTGTCCCGAAACCGGACGCACACATCAATTGCGCATTCATGCGGCTCACAAGTTGGGGCTAAATTGTCCGATAGTTGGCGATAATTTGTATGGCACAATTGCCGACAGGCTACATTTGTATGCCGAGGAGCTCGAATTCACGCATCCTATTACAAATGAACAAATTAAGATAAGATTACCAAAAACAACAAATCCCAACTTAAAATAAGTCGGGCAATCATCTATTTTCAATCTGATAGCATAAACACACAACTAAAAACCTCTTAAATAAAAGGCTTCTTATTAACGTTGTGCTAATTGCTCAGTTTGTTGTGCGTTTTGCGAATATGCCGGGCAACTTCCTTTTGAAGAAGAGCAAGCCGACAAAACAGCAATTGCTACAACAGCAATCAAGAGTACTACATTCTTTTTCATCAATGTATGTTTTTGATTTTTTTACGTTGGTAAAAGTAAAAGTTTTTTGTTACAAAATGCGATTAAGAATAAATCATTTTTATTTTTTTTCACGGCTGCCAATACATATTTAACGTTGCAGATATAACAAGTAATTGATTTTATGGCAAATTAGCGGACTAACATTTTGCCATTTATCTAATGCTATTTGAAGTTTTTTGCTATCCGTTTTTGCATTTACCACTTAATCTGGCGGTAACACAGCCCCTTTCTGCTCAAATTTATAATTTGTTTCGATGTATTACCACTTATTTGAATGTATATTAAACCGATAAAACGAAAAAGGCGGAAACCGGTCTTCCGCCTTTTCATTTATACGTAATTAGAATTTTCACATCTGAAATCTTTATTCTAATCCTAATAGTTATCGGAACTAATTCCTAAATAATCAATACTCCTGCCAGCTCTTTATCTGTATATCGCTCTGATCTCGCTCGCAGGCGGCGTGTATGAACGCGCTTGCAAGGCGGGCGTTGGTGAGCAGCGGAATATTATGGTCGATGGCAGAACGGCGTATTTTGTAGCCGTTGGTCAGCTCGCGGTGTGTATGATTTTTTGGTATGTTGACAACCAAGTCAATCTTGTGGTCTTGCATCAGCTCGGTGATGTTGGCATCGCCAGTGTGCTCATCGGGCCAGCAGACAACAGTTGAGTTGACGCCGTTCTCGGCAAGGAATTTCTGTGTGCCGGCGGTAGCGTAAATCTTCAAGCCTTTTTCTTGCAACATCTTGCACGAGTCGAGCAAGTCAACTTTGCCGCGCACATCGCCCGACGATACCAAAACACCTTTCTCCGGCTTGTGGAAACCAACTGAGTAGAGCGATGCAAGCAGAGCGTCGTTGAAGTCGGTGCCAAGGCAACCAACCTCGCCCGTTGATGACATATCGACGCTCAGAATTGGATCGGCGCGGTGCAGACGGGCAAATGAGAATTGCGATGCCTTAACGCCAATGTGGTCGATGTCGAAGTCTGACGACTCGGCTTTCTGAACCTGTTCGCCAAGCATTATCTTGGTTGCCGTCTCAATAAAGTTGCGTTTTACAACCTTCGACACAAACGGGAACGAACGCGATGCGCGCAAATTGCATTCAATAACTTTAACCTCGTTATTTTTAGCAAGATACTGAATGTTGAATGGTCCGCTGATGTTCAGTTCTTTAGCTATCTTTTTGCTTATCTGTTTGATGCGGCGAGCGGTTGCAAGGTAGATGTTTTGTGCCGGGAACACCAATGTAGCGTCGCCTGAGTGAACACCCGCAAACTCAACGTGTTCCGATATTGCATATTCGTAAATCTCGCCATTTTTAGCTACAGCGTCAAATTCTATCTCCTTGGTATTCTGCATAAATTGCGATACTACAACCGGATATTCCTTCGACACTTTGGCGGCGGCATTCAGGAATGTGCGCATTTGGTCTTTGTCGTAGCAAACGTTCATGGCCGCGCCCGAGAGCACGTACGATGGGCGAATCAGAACTGGGAAGCCAACCTCGTCAACAAACTTGTCAATCTCTTCAAAGCTGGTCAAAGCCTCCCAGCGTGGTTGGTCGATGCCAAGTTGGTCGAGCATGGCCGAGAACTTGTTGCGGTTTTCGGCGCGGTCAATCGACACGGGCGATGTTCCAAGGATTGGCACATTTTGGCGATAAAGTTTCATTGCCAAGTTGTTCGGAATTTGTCCGCCAACCGACACAATCACGCCTTTCGGAATCTCAAGGTCGATAACATCAAGCACGCGCTCGAACGACAGCTCGTCGAAGTACAAACGGTCGCACATGTTGTAGTCGGTGCTGACGGTTTCGGGGTTGTAGTTTATCATTATCGACTTGTAGCCCAGCTTGCGAGCCGTTTGTATGGCATTGACCGAGCACCAGTCGAACTCAACCGACGAGCCTATGCGGTAGGCGCCCGAACCAAGCACGATTATCGATTTATCGTTTTTGTAAGCGTAACTGATACTGTGTTCAGTTTCGCCGTAAGTCATATAAAGATAATTAGTTAGCTCAGGATGTTCCGAAGCTACTGTATTGATGCGGCGCACAGCGGGCAGAATGCTGTTCTTTTTGCGGAGGTCGCGGACGCGCAGAATCTCTTTCTCCATTGTGCCCGACGGATTTTCGACAAAGCGGGCAATTTGGAAATCGCTGAATCCAAGGCGTTTAGCTTCGCGAAGCACATCGGTTGGCAAGTCTTCAATCTTTTTATATTGCGATAGAACTTTGGTGTAATCGACAATGTTTTTCAGCTTGTTGATGAACCATACATCGATTTTTGTCAGTTCCTCAATGCGCTCTGGTGTGTAGCCTTTTTCGAGGGCTTTGGCAATGGCGAAGATGCGCATATCGGTTGGGTGGCTAAGTTCTTTGTCGAGGTCGTCGAACTCAAGGTCGTTGTTGCCCACAAAGCCGTGCATGCCTTGACCAATCATGCGCAAGCCTTTCTGCATAATCTCTTCAAACGATTTGCCGATTGACATTATCTCGCCGACGGACTTCATCGATGAGCCAATCTCGCGGTCAACACCGACAAATTTGCTCAAGTCCCAACGTGGTATTTTTGCGATGATGTAATCGACTGATGGAGCCACGTAAGCCGAGTTTGGAGTTCCCATCTCGCCAATCTGGTCGAGTGTGTAGCCAAGTGCAAGAGTGTAGCCAAGTGCAAGTTTGGCTGCCACAAAGGCCAACGGATAGCCCGATGCTTTTGATGCCAATGCCGATGAGCGGCTCAGGCGGGCGTTTATCTCGATGATGCGATAGTCGTTTGTTTTAGCGTTGAAGGCGAATTGTATGTTGCACTCGCCAACAATGCCGATGTGGCGCACAACTTTTTTGGCAATTTCAGCCAGCATATCAATCTGCTCTTGTGTCAGAGTCATTATTGGCGCAATAACAATGCTCTCGCCAGTGTGAATGCCCAGCGGGTCAACATTTTCCATCGGGACAACAGTAAAGCAGTGGTCGTTGGCATCGCGGATAACCTCAAACTCAATTTCTTTCCAGCCTTTGAGCGACTCTTCAACCAGAATCTGTTTTGAGTAGGCAAGGGCGTTGGTGCAGAGGTCGATAAACTCTTGCTCGTTGGTGCTGATGCCCGAGCCGAGTCCGCCAAGAGCGTAGGCCGAGCGAACCATCACAGGGAAGCCGAGCGTGTGAGATCGGAAGAGCGTCGTGTAGGGAAAGAGTGTAGATC
>CALBPW010000021.1 GCA_937899145.1 uncultured Bacteroidota bacterium | reverse complement strand
TATGTCTGCATTATTGAACGGCGATAAGGTTTCTGATTGTACGATATCTTAACTTGATAAACAGCGGCTTCAAGGTCAAATACTTTTGCGGCATAAGCCAACGCTGCACCCCATTGCCCGGCACCGGTTTCGGTGGTTATGTTGGTGATACCTTGCTTTTTGCAATAATAGGCTTGCGCAAGTGCTGAATTAAGTTTGTGGCTGCCTACAGGGCTGACACTCTCATTTTTAAAGTATATGTGAGCGGGTGTGCCGATAGCCTTTTCCAATCCGTATGCGCGTACAAGCGGAGTTGAACGATAGTATTTATACATATCGCGCACATCTTCCGGAATATCAATCCAAGCATGTTCTTGGTCAAGTTCTTGTCTTGCTAATTCTTCAGCAAAAATCGGAAACAAATCTTCAGCTTTCAAAGGCTGCTTTGTAGCTGGATTAAGTGGCGGCATGGGTTTGTTTTTCATGTCGGCCTGAATGTTGTACCATTGCGTAGGTATCTCATTTTCAGTAAGAAAAAAACGTTTTTGCTTTTCCATTTTAATAATAATAAGTGTTGTTGTACGATTAAAATTAACGGGCTTTAAGTAAGTTGTTTTTTACCAAAAGCGCAAACCATTTTTTGTAACAATTTTAAAAACCAATCACTGCTTTTTATATTTGCGACTTGTAGCCAATAGTTCACTTTCCATCTAAGAAAAATGAACTTTTAACTAAAAAATGTACGCAAATACGTGTTTTTATAAAAAAATAGTATAGATTTACATCGTTTTGGAATGATAAGAATGAGCGAAAAATATATATTTGACACCGAAAAATTAACTTATGTAGTTGAAAAACATTCGTTTAAGCATTTTGTTAAGCATTGCCGAAACTATATTATTATAGCAATTGCTATTGGAGTGTCGGCGTGGTTACTTACCTATTTTAATATAATACCATCGCTTCAAACGTTAAAACTTCAAAAGCAAGGCGAACGTTATATTGCTAATATTCAGCAATTAGACTCGAAATTTTCTGAAATTGAAACTTTTTTATCCGATGTCCAAAATCACGATGATAATTGCTATCGGGTTATCTCACAATTGAGTCCGCTATCGGCTGATAAACGTATGGCAAGTTTCGGTGGTACAAATAAATACGAATATCTTGAAGGCTATTTCAATAGCGATTTACTTATCAACTACAATCGTAAAGTTGATATTTTGACTAAAAAACTGAATATGCAAAATCAATCGTATACTGCTGTTTTGCACTCAGTTAGACGCAATTGCGATAGCTTATTATGTGTTCCGGCAATTTCACCATTGCAGCCTCATTCATATCATATATCGTCAACATTCGGATTCCGCATACATCCTATTAAGAACACAAAAATGTCGCATGATGGCGTTGATATGGCGGCTCGCGAGGGAAGTCCGATTTATGCGACAGGCAATGGCATTGTCGTATCAACTGCCAAAACCAATCAAGGTTATGGCTATCAAGTGGTTGTCGATCACGGATATGGCTACAAAACACGCTATGCGCATCTTAGTAAAATTACAGTGCACAGCGGCGATACCATTAGCCGTGGTACATTAATCGGTAAAGTTGGCAACACAGGTTTATCGACAGGGCCACACTTGCACTATGAGGTGATTACAGCTTCAGGTAAAATTAATCCTGAAAAATTTATGGTTCGTGATATTAGTACAGCTGAATACAAAGAAATGATTGAAAATTTTAAATCGGAATAGAAATTTATCAATGGTGAAAAACTATAGGCAACTTGCAAAAAAAATCGCAAGTTGTCTTTTTTTTTGAAATGGAATGAGAAGTAGTATCAATGTAAAAATGGACTAAACGAACAACTATAATCGGAGAAATAAGCGTATTGGTTTGATTATCAGAGATGGATTGAGAGGAAAACCATTGAGCAAAAGTTTTTTTCCATTGATAAAAAAAGTTTTTTCTTGATTTTAATGCTTTTATGTTCATTAATTTTTTTGTTAATTGCAATATGTAATAATGTGCATTATGAGAAGAATAGTTAGAACAGTTACAATGTTATTTGTGTTGTCGATGGCAGCAACTTCGTGCCAAAACGCGCAACAACAAAAGCAAAAGGCGGAGACAGACGCATCGTTAACCGTTGAGGTTGATACAAGCAGCCAAACAATTAAATTTGGGAATACGCTTTTTAGTCTGCCGTCGCCTTACCAATTGACAATGATGGTGAAAAAAGCCGATGTTAAGTTTAACGAGGCCCTGCTAAATCCAGTGTCGAACAACCAAAATTACACATCGCAGTTCCAAAAGTGTATCAATTTAGGCATCTATGGAGCCGACCTTGCCTATCTTAATATTTACGACCAAATGCCACTTGTGATGGCGGTTTTTTCTGTATCCAAAATTTTGGCAAGCGACCTTGATTTATTAGTGGCTTTCAACAACGATTTGATTAGCAGAGTTGAGCAAAATATGGATAATAAAGACTCGCTATTGTACATAATGTCAAATATATTATTTCCTAATTGTCTTATAAGTAGAGAACGCCACCGATGTGAGCGAAGTGCTGTTCGACCAGGCACTGCTCGTGAGCGGCGCGGAGCTGAAAGACCCGATGGAGTTCGTGAAGGCGGTGAATAAACTTCTTGCAAAATAGATTTGGCATGATAAAATGCAGTGGTTGAGCACAGTCGAAACCACCTAAAAAAATGAACGCTAGTTCTTGCTTTTATATGAGAACTGGCGTTTTTTATTTAAAATTCATTGATATTAACAAATTACTGTGTTTCCCAATCCTGCAAAGTATTATGAACAAGAGATTCTACAGTTTCTACAACTGCATGTTTTAATTCCGCTAAAGTTTCTGTTTGTAATGTTACTTTTTGAGGTACAAACAATTTATACATTTCAACTTCAAGAGCATTAGCCATTTTTGCTAAAGTCTTGTCACTAGGCCAAAGTCTCAATCCTTCTATTGAATTAACCGTCTGTTCCGAAATCTCAGCTTTTTCCGACAGCTCAAACTGCGACCATCCTTTTACCTTACGATATTTTTTTAGATTGAGACTTAATGCTTCTCTTAATTCCTGTGATTCCATTCTATAAGTATAAGTTTGTCGCATAATCCTCAATTTTTGAAACTTATGAATAATACAAAAATATAAAAACTAATTATTGACAGTAGGTTTATTGCGTATTATTATTAAAATAATGTAAGAAATTTGTAGTTAGAGTAGGTGTAAAGAAGGGGGTGTTCCTATGGACAAAACAATTGCTTGGCGTGCATATAATATGTATTTGCGTGATAAAGGATATTCAGAAAAATCAAAAAGCGGCAATCTGAGTACGACTTATGATTATCCTAATCGTATTGATAGAATCTGCAAAAGAGAAGGCTACGACAATTGGGATGATTTTGGAGAACAGATTTTTGATATATTGGGAAAGTATGAGCCAAATGGAACTGAAGCAGAATATGGTAATCAAAGTGATGGCAGTAATTTAAAAGCTTTGAAATTGTTTCTTGAATTCTATGGTTGTTTTGATGCATAAGGAAATTACTATGAAAAAGAAAATTGTTTTATTAATGACTTTATTGTCGATGTTTACATTCCGCTTGTTTGCTGAAAGTTATTATTATTGGCAAGGAAATAGACATGCTTTTGGGGTAGAGCTTCATTTGGAATGGTATGAGCAAAAGAAAGGTTGGGAAGCTTCAAAAAAAGATTTTGAATCAATGTGTGAAACTTGTTTTGAAAATAAATTTAATAGAAACTACTGAAGCAAGACAATCTTACCTAAATGTAATAGGTAAGGATAAAGAATTACATATTAATTAAATTTCTTTTACTCAAGAAGAATTAAATAATGAAGAGTGGCGTTGTATAGCTAATCTTCCTATTGAGTATAAGGATAAACTTAAAGATAAAGATAAAGCTTTATATAAAGCAACCGATTTATGTATCTAATTTAGGTAGAATAGCTAAATTAAAAGATAATATTTTATATCTTTTGCCATGTAGAAATGATACTAAAGGATACAAACGTATATCTTTATCTAAAAGTATATTTAATTCTTCAACATATCAAATACATAGATTAGTAGCATTTTTATTTATATACAATGATAAAATTGAAGAATTAGAACTTATTAATCATAAAAAAATGAATTTGAAACAAGTAATAACAGAGTTTCAAATCTTGAATGGTGTAATCATCAAAAAAAATGTAAATTATGGAACACGTAATAAAAGATCTTCTCAAAAAATTAAAGAATCAACTCATTCAGAAAGT
Organism: uncultured Bacteroidota bacterium; assembly: GCA_937899145.1. Lineage (GTDB taxonomy): Bacteria > Bacteroidota > Bacteroidia > Bacteroidales > SZUA-534 > RUG13583. Next base: position 316 of record CALBPW010000021.1, on the reverse strand, counting down.
AATCAACAAAAATATCTAAAAAATAGAAGACCAATTCAATGTAAATGTATTATAGATAATACTATTGTTATATATGATTCTTTAAAAGAAGCATCTGAAAAAACATTAATAAGTATGTCTAAAATTATCAAATTATGTCGAGATCAAGCATCTTCTTTTAAAAATTATTCTTTTGAATATGTTGATAAAATTGTTCAAGATATAAAACATCGCGATAGATTTAACGAACCTATTATACAATTAGATTTTGATTATAACTTTATAGCATCAGATCGGAAGAGCGTCGTGTAGGGAAAGAGTGTAGATCTCGGTGGTC
>CALBPW010000020.1 GCA_937899145.1 uncultured Bacteroidota bacterium | reverse complement strand
ATCCCGATTTTGAGGAAGACGCAATCAATTTCCAGCTATTTAATTTAAAATGAAACTTAGAAATATAATTTCAGCTATTGCAGCAGCAGGTGTGAATGTGTAAAATGCCGTAAGCGGCAAGCAAGCAAAATACATTGTATCTTTTTATAATTTGCTGACATAAGATTTTCTTGCCGGTTATATAAAAAGGGCAACGGTTCTAATGAAATGGTTAGCGCATATCCGGAACTCAAGAACAATGATTTGTATATCGGAGATTATCAAAAAAATGGCATTACACGAATAAATATTGATTCCGCTCTTGAGCGGCGTATGCTTTATTCACCACAAATCACATATATTCAAGACGGATACACTGGTGTGAGTTTTATATACAATAACATTGATAAACACTTATTTTATTAACGGATTTGGAGCAAGTGATATACCTGAATTTGTGCGGATTGATGCAAAAACATATATGTAACGGGTTATGGCACTGGTGAATTATACAAATGCGTATTAGAAAATGAGAAATGCCAAATCAAATCAGAAAAACGGAAATGCGCAGTATTAACATATTAGGAGCTGTATTGCTGCTTGTCGCGTCATCTTGCAACTCTGTTTCGGTAAACAAGGCGAAACTGTACGGCAACTTAAACGAAAAGGAATCACAAGCGGCCGATTTTCTTCTTGAAAATGCAAAGCATTACTATACAACCGACAATGCCGATTTGCTTGAGTTTTATCCGTTTCTCGACTCCTTGTCGCTGAGCGGTGTTACTTATCACGAAGAGAAAAAACTGCTCGAAAACTATTTTCATGCTCACCATACAGCGCCAACTCACTACATACCCGACATCCGTCAGCTTACAGCCGAATATTTGAACAGCAATATTAAAAACGCGTTCCAATTTTACGGGCAAACGTGGAACCTGCATCTCTCTGATTCCGCCTTTTTCGAATATGTTTTGCCCTATCGTGCTGGTGATGAGTACTTGGAAGATTGGCGGCAGTTCTTTTCTGACAAATACGGGTACATATTAGACAGCCTTAAGACTACAAATCAGGTAATTACCACTCGTCTGCTCGCCAATGAGATATTAAAAGTGCTGAAACAACGTGAAATACACAATCTTCCAACCAACATTTACAGCAATACTCTTCGCCCGTCAACATTAGACAAAATCAAAGTCGGACAGTGTATAGACTTCACTAATTATGTGAACTTTGTGATGCGGACCTTTGGCATACCATGCGCCAAGGACGGTATTTTTAACTGGCATTGCTGGAATGCTGTTTTAACACAAGATTCCACTTTGGATTGTTACGTTGAGTGCACTTTTGAGGACAAGCATCTTGACAATTGGCTGTTCTATGTGGGTTGGAAGAACCTGCCTAAAATATGGCGCGAGACATTCTCAGAAAACCCGGGGGCGTTAGCTAAAATTCATGGCGAAGAGCCTATTCCGCCGTTTTTCCGTAACGCTTGTATGGTTGATGTCTCAAAAGAGTATTTTAACGGGTACGATGTCGGTTTTGAGATACAAAACAATCATAATGGCAATAGATTCGCCTATCTGAAAGTTTGGAATAATAAATTTCAATTTGTTGATTGGGCTTCAATTGAAAACGGCAAGTGCAAGTTTTTGAATGTCAGCGATTCGGTGGTTTATTTCCCATCGTTTTACAACGGACGGGAGAATCCGCCTATGTCGTATCCGTTTGTTATTACCGCCGATGGCCGCCGCGATTTTGTGCCTAACCATACCGAAACACAGCAGATGGCGCTTTATCGGAAATACTTTATCAAGCGGGCGCACAATGTTTTTCTGAAGCGTATGCTCGACGGCTATTTTGTGGGAGCCGACAATTCTGATTTCAGCGATTCGACACTTATTTGCACCATAAGCGAAATGCCCAAAATGCATTGGAACGAAATAGAACTCACATCGGCAAAAAAGTTCAGATACATTAAATACGTTTCGCCCGTTTGGTCGTGGCTTAATGTGGGCGAGATGGAATTCTACAACGCAAAAGGCGAACGGCTTTCGGGGGAGATTATCGGAGTGCGGAATTTCAGTTCTGAGGAATTTACAATCAAGAATGCCTTCGACGGTGATGCGCTCACATACGTTGATGCCATCGAACCGCATCACGCATGGTTAGGGCTGAAGTTCGACAATCCGCAGCAAATATCCAAAATACGTTACATTCCGCGCAACGATGATAATTTTGTGCAGGCCGGGCAAATTTACGAGCTTCTTTATGCCGATTCAACAGGTTGGCAATCAATGGGGGCGCAATATGCCACAGCCGATTCTTTGATATACGATAATGTGCCTTCAGGTGCGATTTATCTGTTAAAAAACCGCACAAAGGGACACGAGGAACGCATATTTTCATACGAAAACGGAAAGCAAGTCTGGTGGTGACCAATCGTGGCGCATAACTCCGCATAATAATGAAACGTATTTGGAATATACTTATATGGTTAATTGCAATAGGCACATTATTGTGGACTGTACGGGCAATACTATTTTCCTGTTTTTTCCTTTTGTACAAAGTGCCATCAGGGTCGATGCTGCCGACAATAGAAATCGGGCGGCATGTGATTGTGAATTGCAGAAGTTACGGACTGCGGGTTTACAATTGCGACACCGACAATGTGCGACATGGCTGTATTTCCCGGGAATCGGGCGGCAATAAACCGCAGCATAATGATATTGTGGTCTTCAATAATCCATATTGCGCCAATTGGGATTGGGATTCTATCAGTTTCAATAAAACCAAATTCCTTGTGAAACGCTGTATTGCTTTACCGGGCGATACATTCGAAATCCGGGGTGGGTATTACCAAGTAAGTGGTTTTGATGGTGAGCTCGGCAATATTGAAAAGCAGAGTGAGGCGGAACAGATAACAAGAGATTCATCAGCTGCATCTGACCCGGAAATATCTTATTGGGCAGCACCGTTTCACCATCCTGTTTATCATTGGAATATGCGTGAGATGGGACCATTGTATATTCCGAAGAAAGGCGATACAATTATTCTTGATACTATAAACGCGCCTATCTATAAAAAACTGATTGAATGGGAGATAGATAAGAATATAATGGAAAAAGACGGCTGTTTTTATGTGGATGGCAAGCCTTTTACGGGGCACGTGATGGAGCAAGGCTTCTATTTT
>CALBPW010000019.1 GCA_937899145.1 uncultured Bacteroidota bacterium | reverse complement strand
CGTCCATTTCTGACAATTCTTTCAAGAGTTCAGCTTTTTGCTCTTCGTCCATATTGTCGTTCGCCTTTATCTGGTCAAGCCGATTGCCAACCTCAAAAATGAAATATTGCTGCGCCTCGCGATATTCTGGATTCAATTTCGATTTTACCGTTTGTGTTGTTTGCCGCACAAACCCGCTGCCTGCTTTTATGTTCAATTCAGCAACTTCGTCCTTTATTGTTTCCATTCCTTTTCCGAACAATACGCTAAACACCTCGACACATGCCATAGCCAATATTGCGACCGACGCGGCCACTTGCAATACAACCCGATAATTAATTTTGCGTTGCTTTTTATGTTCGGCTTCAAGTTTTTGTTGAAACCGCTCAAAGTGTCCAAATACCGGTTCTTCCGTATCAAAAGCACCCCGATTCCGCTCAAAAAAAGATTTCAATTCGTCCATAACCCAACATTTTTTTGTTCAAGCATTTCCATCAATTTTTTCTTTGCCCGTGAGTAACCTGTACGCACTGCCGCATAACTCATATTCAAAATTCGGCTAATCTCCTCATGGTCATAACCTTCTATCAAATAAAGAGTTAGCAATATTCTATAATTATCGGGCATTGCCGCAATTATAGTTTTAACTTGTTCAACCTTCAATTCAACTTCTGTTTCGTTATAATCGTCTTCTTCAATCACTTGTCGTCCATCTTCAAGAGGTTCAAGCTCAAGCGATTTCCGCTTAAGTACGTCGAGTGCACGATTAATGACAATGCGCTTAAGCCATGCTCCAAAGCTAACTTCGCCACGAAACTGCCTGATGTTGCGGAAAGCCGACAAAAACGCCTCCTGCATCACATCTTCAGCCTCATCGGTGTTCTTCACAAATCGTAAACAAGTGTTGTACATCGCCTTGTAATACAATTTGTAAATCTCAAATTGAGCGCGGCTGCTGCCTTTTCGGCATTCGTCAATCATCTGATTATGAATATCTACGTACTTTGCTTCCAATCTCTTAACGCTTTTCGTTTATAATGACGGTGCAATTTTTCAAATGTAACACTTGTTGCGATTTTTTTTGTTTGCTGAGATGATTGAGAAAATTTATGGAGTTGATAAAATAGAGGTCGGAAAAAATTTCACGCCAAATACCAAAACGTCGCCCCTTCTCTCCTTTCACAACAGCGGCGCTCCCAACTTTCTGGACTTTAAATCTCCAACACCCAAACATCTACACTCAACACCAAATTTTTCTACCTTTGGCTGAATATTAATTTGCATTATGACAATCGATATAGACAAAATAGCCAACGGCAAAGGCTGGCGCGATGCATTAAAATCCATCATATACATATTGGTGGGCACGTTTGTAATGTCGCTTGGTTTTGTGCTTTTTATCAATCCCTACAAAATAGTTCCGGGCGGTGTTTATGGCATATCGATAGTAATCCACCACACCACAAAAGGAATGTTCAGCATCTTCCCCGATGGCACGCCAATCGGTCTTGTATCGGCTTGCTTAGACACCATTCTAACCATCATCGGAACAAAAATCTTGGGGCCACGATTTGGGTTCAAAACAGTTCTTGGATTCCTCTCAACCGCAACATTTATGGACATTTTAACCATTTTTATTGGCGAGAACGACCCGCTTGGTTTACAAAACGATTTACTATTAGCATCAGTTTTTGGAGCCACAATTATCGGCATCGGTTTGGCAATTGTATTCAAATCGAAAGCCACCTCGGGTGGCTCCGACATTATTGCCGCCATAATTGCAAAATACACGCATCTTCCAATTGGCCATTTGCTAATTTATGTCGATAGCGCGATTGCGCTTTTAGGACTTATCGCCTTCAGCGACTGGAAGATACCATTGTACTCATGGCTTGTGATTTTTATCACCGGCAAAGTGGTTGATATGATTTTAGAAGGTGCGGGGCACGAAAAAATGCTACTCATCATCTCCGATAAACATGCCGAAATTAGAGAGCGGCTACTGAATGATATGGGACGCGGAGGTACATATTTGAATGGCGAAGGCATGTTTAGTGGCGATGCCAAAAAGGTGATTTACACCATTGTTGACCGTCGCGAAGTTCTGATTTTAGAAGAACACATCGGACGAATCGACCCAAACGCCTTTGTCGCCGTAATTGACGCCAACGAAATTTTAGGCGAAGGTTTCAAGTCGTTGTCAGAAAAGACAAAAGACTGATAATGACCGACATCACTTACGTTCAACAAATTCAACTTGAAAAATTGTTGGCCACAATTTTCCGGTTACAAACCATCGATTTGTGCTTTTCTGATAAGCAATGCCATTTAACACATCAACATGCTGATGAAGCTGCGATTTATCTAACAACCCCGCCATATTAATGTATTTCAACACTTTACCATTTTCAGGATTTAACACGACAATATTATCGGTGCAATAAATATTGGCGTAAATAAGCCCGTCAACATATTCAAGTTCGTTAAGCAGCAAAACGGCGCCTTTGTTGTCGTACACTTCGATGCGCTTAACCTCTTGCAACGATGTTGTGTCGATAAAGTAGATTTTTTCACTACCATCGCTCATTATTAAATTTGTGCCGTCGTTTGTCAATCCCCAACCTTCGGTATTATACACAAACTCACCTATCTTATTAAGTGTCTGCTTGTTATAAATAAACCCGGTAAAATTTTGCCATGTAAGTTGATAAACTTTTCCTCCCAAAATCGTTATACCTTCGCCAAAATATTGATTTGGCACAGACACGCTGTTGACAAGTTTTTGTTGCTGAAAATCAAACTTATACAAGCCAGAACGACCTTCCAATCCAACTCCTTCGTACAAATGATTGCCATCAAATTCAAAACCTTGTGTGTAAAATGTCGAATTATGCGGCAACCGCTTAATAATCTTGTAAGTATAAATTTTTGGCTCAATATCCGATAGAATTGTTATCATTGTGCGCCCTTCGGCTCGTCCGCCATCTGTAAACCAAGCATTTACACGAATCTGTTGCTTGCCAACACTAACTTTTGCAATTGGCAATTGCACATTAAAGTTTACTACATTTTCATACTTGAACCGTTGCGCGCCAATGTGAACAATTGCGGAGTCAATTTTTCGCGCACTGTCAATATCAAACTGTAATTCAACCGTTTGACCCGACACATATTGATTGCCATTTACCAATGTAACCGATAATTTTTCTACTTTTTCCACCTTTTCGCAGGTTCGGCTTTTGGAATTGGAGGAGCAGCACAAAAAGCAAATTACTATTGTTAAAAACAAAATATTCTTCATCACACAAAAACTTTGGCGCAAAGTTCGAATTATAACTATATCAAACAAAAAGCCGCTTCAAAAAAAATGAAACGGCTTTAAAAAACATCGCTGCCAATCGCTACCAATTAGTAGTAATAGGCTGATTGTAAAGCCGATACGAAGATTGCTCGCCTGTTTTTGACGATTGGTAATAAACAACACCTTTTATAAGTTGATACTTTTTAGCGGTGTAAATTGATTTATCAAGTGCTTGCAAAACAATCAAATTCAAATCGTGAGTCCCTTTTCCGCTAAATTCCACTCCAATATTATCAATAATAACAGGGGCTTCATTTCCGAAATTCAAGACAATTTTTGTTACAACAAACGGGCTGTCGTATTCAGATACAATTGGGACAAAACAATTGCAACCATAAATTTCCGTACCATTGTCAGTTCCACCAGTGAAGTTAATTTCGTTCTTTACAAAAATATCAATTGTTTCAGCTTTTACGTTAAAGAAAAATTCTCGTTGTGCCTTTCCAAATTGATTTCTGTATTCAACAATAATTTTATTATCAGAATCATCATAACACTCCTCGTACATATATTTTGCAACCCATTCGCTATCAACCGATTTAACATCGTTCACCTTTGCGCAATTCGATTTCACACGGGGCTTGGCTGTGGTTGTCATCACTTTATCTCCAATATTTATTGTAAACCTAACCTCACCCAAGGTTTGGCTCACAGGCTCAATCGAAACATTTTTCAGCATTGCTTCAATTTTAGCCATCGCCACCTGCGATTGATGGTATCTGTTATCAACATCGATAAACGATTTCATCAATGCTTTTATCTCAGAATGAGTCTGTTGCAACTCTTCTATTCTACTTGTTTCGTCGATTTTTGCAGTTAACGAATTAAGCTGACTGGTCAGTTCACGGTCGGCCTTTTCATACTCCATAACTAACTTTTTTAGCTGAAAATCGCTAAAAGGATATTTTATATGATAAT
>CALBPW010000018.1 GCA_937899145.1 uncultured Bacteroidota bacterium | reverse complement strand
ATTATAACAAATATGCTTAAGATTGGTGACAAAATGCCCTCGTTTGAGGTGATGGACCAGGACGGCAACATGGTCCGCAGCGACGATTTCATTGGCAACGGACGCAAAACCATCATTTATTTCTACCCCAAGGACAGTACAGCAGGTTGTACTGCAGAGGCTTGCAGCTTGCGTGACAGGTATGACCAGCTCCAATCAGAAGGCTATGAGGTACTGGGTGTGAGTGTGGACAGTGATACCTCCCACCAGAGGTTCATTGACAAGAACAATCTGCTCGAAAGCGGTCTTGCCAAAATGACAAGGCGCAATAAGTCATAGGTCATACGTAGACATGTATCTTGTAGCAAAACTTCTCCTCCTGGTGTTGTGCCTGCTTTTATTCTTTGTAAAGCAGAGGACGAGGCTTGCGCTGCTGCTGGTGGGCTATATCATGCGCATCTGCTTTCCCCGCTGGCTTATCCTCAACCTCTTTACCCTGGTGGCAATAATCATCATCTACCAGTCTTTCCAAAATCCGACCTACTTCCTGGAAGGCAAAAGCAATGCCTTCAACAGGAGGGCCCTGCTGGCCGTGCTGGAGGAGCTGGAGACTGAGCCTTTTGGCGCTACCATTATAACATCAATATCTTTAGCAGGAACCACTCCTGTACGATCGTTCCAAGTGATGGCAAAGCCATGAGAGAAATAAAGCGCTTTGCCTGCTGTTAAGTAACCTTTGATTTTTGGCCAAACCGACATTACAGCGGCATCTGATAGTAAGCACATAACAATTGTCGCTTTTTGGCAAGCCTCTTCGATGCCGAAAAGTGTTTTGCCAGGTACCCAACCATCAGCAACGGCTTTATCGTATGTTTTGCCTTCGCGTTGACCTACAATCACATTAAATCCGTTGTCGCGTAGGTTAAGCGATTGTCCTGGACCTTGAACACCATAGCCAATAACAGCAATGGTCTCGTTTTTTAATATTTCACGTGCTTTTTCCAATGGAAACTCTTCGCGGGTCATCACATTCTCAACAACTCCGCCAAAATTCATCTGTGCCATTTTATTTTAATTAAATTATTATGTTGTTTCTCAACTTTTTTCCAGACTGCGAAAGTAAAAATACTTTCAGAAATATTGATAATGTTTTTTAGTCTTGCCGAAAAAAATGTTTGTTTCGATTAAATTGATTTGCAGCCGCGTCAATTATCCAAAAAAAACATTTCAACTTTCAATATTCTAAATAACTTTGCGTCACATTTTACAAGGCAACTTGTGATGTTATACAGAATAACGGAGAGATTAGGCTCGATGAAGTTATAGCAACCTTCTCTGATTTTGAAAGGTGCTAATACCTAACCCAAAGCGGAATAGTTCGCAGGGAATTATAACAGATTGGAAATGAACGCAAATTACTACAATAGAATCGAATTTTATTTCGAAGGTTCAACCAAATCGTCGATGCGCCAACAGGTGCGCTATTATTCTCTTATATCAAATTGTTAAACAATTAGTTACAACCAAAACGGTTGAATTTGCCATTTTCTTTTTTCAAACTTTTAAAATCGGTAACAATGATTATTCAAGATAAGTATTTGTCGCACGATGGCGGCAGAAGTGTTAAATACTACCATTATAGCGGAGGGCTCGATCTTGAATGCGGCGAGCGTTTGCCCGAACTTGACATTGCCTACGTTACTTACGGCACAATGAATGCCGACCAAAGCAATGTAGTGTGGATGTGCCATGCTTACACGGCTAATGCCGACCCCGTTGATTGGTGGCCGGGAATGGTAGGCGAGGGCAAATTTTTCGATCCGGCAAAATATTTCATCGTGTGTGCCAATATTTTAGGCTCATGTTACGGCACAACAGGTCCGCTTAGCGTCAACCCAAAAACGGGCACTCCTTATTACCGCAGTTTTCCGCTCATCACCGTCCGCGACCAAGTGAAAGCTCACGAGATTTTGCGCAAACATCTTGGTATCAACTCAATAGAGATAATACTTGGTTGTTCAATTGGTGGACATCAAGCCATTGAGTGGGCTATCAGCAATCCGCCGCTTATTAAAAACGCCTTTTTTGTGGCCACAACAGCCGTTAATACACCATGGGTATCGGCTTTCAATGAGGCTCAACGTATGGCAATTGAGGCCGATCAAACATTTTACGACGACAACCCGAATGGTGGGGAACTTGGATTAAAATCGGCACGCGCAATGGCTCTTATAAGTTATCGCAATCGCGAGACATTCAATCGCACACAAGCCGAAGACCCAAACGACCTTGATAAACTCGACCATTTCCGCGTCAGTTCGTATCAAGTGCATCAGGGCAACAAACTTGCCGATCGCTTTAATGCTTATTCGTACTATACTTTATCGAAAGCTCTTGACTCGCACAATGTCGGGCGCGGCCGCGATGGTTTTCAGGCAGCGCTTGGGCGCATTACAGCACGCACACTTGTCATCGGTATCGATACTGACATTCTATTTCCTGTTGAGGATCAGTTGATTATACACAAAGGTATAAAAGGAAGTGTGCTGCGTATTTTGGCATCGGTTTATGGTCATGACGGCTTTTTGCTTGAGTTTGAGAAGCAAAGCAAGATTTATACACAATTTTTGAATAGAGAAATTTAGGGATAGCATTACAATCCGTTTAAAATCTTCTGTACAGCTTCAGGGCTGATGAAATATAGATTTCCGTCGGTTGTACAGCAAAAAATTGTGCCGTCGTGCATAGCGATTGGGGTTGAAAAGAATTTTCCCTCGGCTTGAAATTTGCCAAGCAGCTGTCCGTCGGAATTTAAGAAATAAACGCCGCCATCAATTCCGCAAATCGCAAATACTGAATCGTTTACAGTGGCAGGTGATGATACTACGCGTTTTTTTGTGGTGTACTTGTTAACCAATTTGCCATTTGGGGCGACACAGTAAATATTTTTGTCGAACGAGCCAAAAACTAAGTTGCCGTTTGGCATTTGTCGAATCGAACTGTGTATTCGTCCTTTTGTTTTGAACTTCCAATTCAGATTTGCAGCGGTGTCAATTGAGTACAAATTTTTATCGTATGAGCCTACAACAATCTGTCCGTCAATAGTTTCTGTGGGTTTTGAGTGCATTATCCAACCTTTTGTTTTGTAGTTGGCAAGCACATTTGCGGCGGTGTCGATTATAAAAATGCGTCGTCCGTTGCCTCCAATCGTCATTTTTCCGTTCGATAGTGTAAGTGGCGAGCCGTGCATAATGTGCCCTACTTTTGCGTAGTAGAGTGAGTCGGCTGTCATATCGTAAAACATAATTTTTCCCTTGCCTGTGCCGAAAGCTATTTTATTGTGTCCCAATTCGATAGGTTCGGTAAATATTTTTCCTGCTTTGGGGTTTATTTTTTTCAGAAAGTTACCTTCTTTATCAAGAAAGTAGAAACATTTGTCGTAACTGCCGATGGCTATCTGGCTATTATCTAATTGTTTAGGAGTGGCATGAACCCAGCCGTTGGTGGTGTAAGAGTTTTGCAGTTCGCCTTTATTATTAAATAGGTATATTGTTTTGTTATGCGATGCGATAACAACGTTGTCATCAGAAGTTACTATGGGTGTTGAGTAAAAATGCCCGTCGATATGTATTTTTTTAATGCCATCTTGTGCTGGCGCAAAAGACGCTAAACCGCTAATTAGCAATAGAATAATTGTTCTCATAGTTTTTTTGTTTGTGCAAAACTAAAAAAAATCGCTTATGCCGGCTTAAAAACAAAAAAGCCGAACTTTTGCGGGTCCGGCTTAATTATTGTGAGCAACTGGTTAATCCATCAGTTGTGCTTTCGATTGAATCTCGCAGTTATCGTAGTAGCCATTGTCAAGTTTTTCTTTTATTTCTTTGAAGGCGTTCAGTGTGTAGTCAACGTCTTCAATTGAGTGTGCGGCTGTTGAGATGATGCGGAAGATAATCATTCCCGGTGGAATTACAGGATAAACTACAATTGAGCAGAAAATCTTGTATTTTTCACGCAACTCGTATGCCATTGCTGTTGCTTGTGGCACTCCGCCGTAAATGTGTACTGGCGATACGCAAGCCTCGGCGGGACCAATATCGAAACCAAGATTGCGGAAACCGTCTTGCAGACGGCGAGTGATAGTCCAAAGTTTTTGGCGCAGTTCGTCGCCTTCCGGACTGTCGATAATTTCTAAGCGTTTGATGCAACCTTCTACAATTGGCATTGGTAGTGCTTTGGCGTAGATTTGTGAACGCATATTGTAGCGCAGATAGTCGATAACGCATTTTTTTGTTGCGATGAAGCCACCGATTATTGCCATCGATTTTGCGTAAGCACCAATGTAAATATCGATGTCGTCCATAACGCCAAAATGTTCTGATGTGCCGCGACCGTGAGGTCCCATAACACCAAAGCCGTGGGCATCGTCAATCATAATGCGGAAGCTGTATTTCTTTTTGAGTGCAGCAATTTGGTCGAGAATGCCGAGTGCGCCAGTCATTCCGTAAACGCCTTCGGTAATCAGCAGTACGCCGCCGCCTTGTTCTTCGGCTACTTTGCAAGCCACTTTCAGTTTTTGCTCGCAACTAACAATGTCGTTGTGTTTGTAAGAGAATGCTTTGCCTTGGTGTAAGCGTTTTCCGTCCATAAGGCAAGCGTGGCATTCGGCATCAAAAACGATAACATCGTGGCGTGTTAGTAGAGAGTCGATGGTTGATACAATTCCCTGATAACCAAAGTTGAACAAGAATGCCGCTTCTTTTTTCTCAAATTTGGCTAACATGTGTTCAAGTTTTTCGTGAAGTTCAGTGTTGCCAGTCAGCATACGGCTACCCATTGGATAAGCCAACCCCCAACGAACAGCTGCTTCACCATCAACTTTGCGAATTTCAGGGTGATTGGCAAGTCCAAGATAGTTGTTCAAACTCCAGCAAAGAACATCGTTGCCTTGGAATTTCATGTGAGGGCCTATCTCTCCTTCAAGTTTTGGGAATGAGTAGTACCCCTCGGCTTTCTCGCGGTACTGGCCAATTGGACCGCCCGTCGATTCTTCAATTCTTTCAAAAATGTCCACTTTAGTATTATTTAAGTTATGTAATCTTTTTAAGCGATGCAAATGTACGTTTTACAACGAATTATGGTAGTGGTAATTTAACTTATTTTTGATGATTGGCAAGTTTGGAATCCTGAATCATCTTTAATTAGTTAGACCAGATTAAAGTCGATTTGATAATTTTGTTTTCAGTGTCGGTTAGAACAAAATACAATATGTATTTGTCTTTGTATTAAATATTTAGTTTACCATTTGTGTTTTTATACAATTCCTTCTTGCAAAATATCGTGAATATGAATTATCCCGGCATACTTGTCGTTTTGAAGTACAACAAGTTGTGTGATATGATTTTGTTCCATAAGATGAAAAGCGTTTACAGCCATTTCGTTTTCGTCAATTGTTTTTGGCGAAGTTGACATTATATCTTTGGCAGTCAGGTTGTTAATATCGCGTTCCGACACAAGCATTCGGCGCAAATCGCCATCGGTGATGATGCCAAGTAAATTGTTTTCGGCATCAAGTACAACCGTTGCACCAAGTCGTTTCGATGTCATCTCCATAATCACACGTTTGATGTTGTCGGAGGCAAGCACTTGCGGCTTTTCGTTGTTGAGGTAAAGGTCGCTAACGCGCATATAGAGCTTTTTGCCAAGCGCGCCACCCGGGTGATATTTGGCAAAATCGGCAGGCGTAAATCCGCGGCACTCAAGCAGCGCCACAGCCAACGCGTCGCCCATAACAAGTTGTGCTGTTGTGCTCGATGTTGGCGCCAAATTGTTCGGACACGCCTCGTGTGCTGCGTAGGCGTTTATCACAATATCAGTATGTTGGGCGAGAAACGATTGTGTGTCGCTCACCATAGCAATCATTGTGCAATGGCGCATTTTCAGTATAGGTACCAGTACTTTTATTTCCGGTGTGCTTCCGCTTCGCGATAGCAACATCACAATATCATCGTCTTGAATCATACCCAAATCGCCATGAATAGCATCGGCTGCGTGCATAAAAAGAGCGGGGGTGCCTGTTGAATTCATTGTCGCCACAATTTTTTGTGCAATGATGGCGCTTTTCCCAATCCCTGTTACAACTAATCTGCCTTTACTGTTGAAAATCAGCTCAACAGCACGTGCGAAATCGTCGTCAATTAGGCTTTTCAGATGACTGATTGTGCTGTTTTCTTGTTCAACAACACTGGTTGCAATGCGGATTATTTCAGATTTACTTTTCATCTTCTATTTAAAAATAAATTGGCTCAAAATTAGTGTTGACACCATTATTCAAAATAAAATAGTTGACATATTTTTGCTAACGCAATAGTGCGAAAAAAAATACGCACTAAAAATATTGACAAAAATATAAACGGTAACAAAATTTGATTAAATTTATTATTCCGTTAAACGACACAAAATGGAATTAAAAGATTATTTAAAGCAGTACTTTGGATTTGATACATTCAAAGGCAATCAGGAGGCGATTATACAGAACATTCTCGATGGTCGCGACACCTTTGTATTGATGCCTACAGGCGGTGGAAAATCGCTTTGTTACCAACTTCCGGCAATGTTGCAAGAAGGCACTGCCATAGTAATATCGCCGCTTATAGCACTTATGAAAAATCAAGTTGATGCCATTCGCGGTTTTAGTGAGGAAGATGGAATAGCGCATTTCTTAAATTCGTCGCTTAATAAGGTTGAAATACAGAATGTTAAAGATGATGTGTTAGCCAAAAAAACGAAATTGCTTTACGTGGCGCCGGAATCGCTTGCAAAAGAAGACAACATTCAGTTTTTGAAGCAGATAAAGATTTCGTTTTACGCTATTGATGAAGCGCATTGTATTTCAGAATGGGGACACGATTTCCGCCCCGAGTATCGCAGCATTCGTTCGCGTGTTGATGAAATTGGGCGCGCTCCAATTATCGCGCTTACAGCAACCGCTACGCCTAAG
>CALBPW010000017.1 GCA_937899145.1 uncultured Bacteroidota bacterium | reverse complement strand
AGTTCAGACGTGTGCTCTTCCGATCTAAAATGCAGATAATTATGGAATTACGACAATTGAAATATTTTGTTGAAGTGAGCCGCCGCAAGAGTTATTCTGAAGCATCGAAAGCGTTGTATGTGACGCAGAGCACGCTCTCGCAACAGATTCAGAAGTTGGAGGACGAGATTGGCGTTGAACTGCTTACCCGCGACACGCGGCACGTTGAGTTGAGCGACTACGGCACGCAGTTTCTGCCATGCGCACTGCAGATTCTGCAAGACGCGCAAGCCAGTATTGACCGCATAAAAGACGTGCAGAACCTAATGGCCGGCGATTTGCGCGTGGGTTCAACATTCTCGTTCGACCCGCTGCTGCACAAGACGGCACTCGATTTCCATAAACGTTATCCATATATAAAAATTGCAATTCATAGTGCGTCAAAAGAAGAGCTGCTCCAGATGTTGATAGATAGGGAATTAGATATAGTATTGGCTTACAAATCGGCACTGGCTGACGAACGGATTGTGTCGCATCTGTTATTCAATGGCAATTTGAGCTTGATTATGGATAAACGGTATGCGCCTAAAATTGCTGGCGGAATAGTACTGTCTGACTTGCAAAACTACCCATTGGCTCTGCCATCTAAAGGATTACAAGCTCGCGATGCTTTGGATTTGATGCTGTCAACACAAAATATTAATCTTGATATTCGTTTCGAGTTGAATAACCTGCACGGCATTTTGAGTCTTGTGCGCAATAGTCGGTTAGCAACAATATTGTCTGGCGAAGTTGTTAGCAATGTTGATGCTTTTGCGGCTGTTCCTATCAATCATCCGGACGCCCGAATGGACGGTTGCTACCATTATCTGAAAAACGTTTATCAGAAAAAGTCGGCCGGAATTTTCATTGATATGATAAAGGAAAACAATGCTTTTAATATGGCAGGCAGATTTGCTGAATAAATGTTTTTCGGATGAGCGTCCTTTAAAAGCCATTGACGCCCAATCCGTTTCAGTAACAATTATGGGGATTGTTTTGGCTGCGCCATTTCAATGATGGGTTGAATGTGCTTGATGAGGATTTTTTGCTAAGCGTAAGGCAGATATTTAAAAAAAAGATAGCAGGTCTGTAAGCCAAGTTCTGTCATTGCCGTAGCAATGTCTTATCATTTATCTCGAATTGCAGTTGCCTGCAACCACAATCGGTCTACCCCTCGCAACCTTTGTTGCCAAAAACAAGACGAGCAGCCTTGCCCGCAGTGCGGCTTGCGATATACATGACCTTTCAACTCAAGAGGGACACAACAGCAACAGTCGCCTGCCGCATTGGTGGGCTCTTACCCCGCCTTCTCACCCTTACCGCTTGCGCGGCGGTTATTTTCTTCTGCCCTACTGCACCCTTGCGGACGCCTTTCTTTCGGAAGCTTGACGCTCTATGTTGCCCAGACTTTCCTCACCGATTTGCATCAGCGCGATAAGACGACCTGCTATCTGTGGCAAAGGTAACTATAATGCAAAAATCAGGTTGTCAAAAAATGATGATTTTCTATCTATATCGACAACCTTTTTTGTTTAAGAATATCTTTTTATATAGTCTGAATATTGTTTCTGTGTCAATTTTGTCCGTCGAGATCACTCTTTATGTCTTGCTCGTAGTTCTCGCGCAAGGTCTTCGATGCGCAATTTTTTTTCGGTAAGTAAAACAATAAGGTGATAGATGAGATCGGCACTCTCGTAAAGAAACTGCTCTTTTGTGCCGTTGGTAGCCTCAATAATTGTCTCAACTGCCTCTTCGCCAACCTTTTGCGATATTTTATTTACGCCTTTTGTAAATAATTTTGTTGTGTATGAGCCCTCGGGCATTTCTTGTTTGCGGCGTTCGATAAAATCTTGCAAATGAGACAGGAATGCAAGGTCTTCGATGTTTTTGTCTCCAAGGAATGCGTCGGTGCCTGTGGTTGAGCCATCGGGCAATGCGCGTACCACTATCGAGCGTCCATCTTCGGCTGCGATAATTGTATCAACGGCTACCGGCTTGTTATATTCGCCACCAGTAAGCAAAATAGGGTCGTCGCCATCAAGTAGATAAACTTGTTTTTCGGTTTCCATTTGGCTGACGCAATATTTGTTTGCAAAACCAACCCTCAAAATTTTGTCTGTTCGCTTGTCTTGTATAACGGTCTGTATCAATCCGTTATACGATGTGTAATCTAAATTCATTGTTACTGATTTTGTGCGCAAATATATATCAAAAGCCGATACCTAACTCGCTAAACATCATCTTGTAAAATTCGGCTTTTTGCTCTAACTTCATCGGGTAGGCTCGCGATGTTGATGGCATGCGGTAAAACTTGTATCCGCGCCCATTGATACTTAGTTTGCTAAACGTTCCTATTTTTGGCTTCGTACAGTTATAGCTCTCAATAATAGTGTCGGTTGCTTTTTCGCCAGTGGTTGCAATTGCTTGACAATTAGGTACTTGTTTAAGTAAAACCGATAAGTCGGAAGGTTGAACAATCTCTAAAAATTTATCAGACGCGTTGCCTTTTTGTCGTTTGACAGCTGTCGCTGTGTCAAAAATGGCAATACCCGCCGAAGTGCAAAAATCGACAACTGCCTTATAATCAAACTTTTTGTCTTGTTCAATTACAAATCGGTTTTTATCGCCATAAAAAATCAATCCCAACACTCGCCACATATCGTTCTGGTAATTGGGGTAGAAAAAATCCATCGACCAGCGCACCCGCGGCGGTGGGAAACTGCCAAGCATCAGCACTTTAGCCGACTGTGGCAAAAATGGTTGCAATGGGTGCTGTTCAACTTCAGTCATAATATTTTATTTGCCGAAAATAATTTTTTTTCAAAAGCGCGTCATTGCTGCTGTTTTGTAATTTCGCTGCAATGATTTTTAAATTGGATAACGAAATAGCTTTTCCCGACCCGCGTCTTGGCGAGCCCGATGGCCTTTTTGCCATTGGTGGCGACCTTAAGCCTGAACGTCTGATTTTGGCTTACCAATATGGCATTTTCCCGTGGTATAGCTTTCGCG
>CALBPW010000016.1 GCA_937899145.1 uncultured Bacteroidota bacterium | reverse complement strand
GTGCTGCGACACATACTTGCCGATGTCGGAGTTGCCCTTCTTGGTCAGGGGCTGGTACTGGTGGTAGCAGCCGCCGTCCTCGAGCTGTGTGGAGGCCAGGTCGATCAGACGCTCACGCGCTCTGTCGGGGATCTGGTGAACAAAGCCGAGGATATCCTGGTTGGAATCGCGGAAGCCCATGCCGCGCCCGATGCCGCTCTCGAAGAACGATGCCGACCGCGAGAAGTTGAATGTAACCATGCACTGGTATTGGTTCCAGATGTTGACCATGCGGTCCATGCGTTCATCTTCACTCTTAACGCTGAAGCGGTTTAGAAGATCGTCCCAATAAATTTTAAGTTCGGCAAAGGCGGCGTCAACTTTTGCTGTGGTATCGAATTTTGAAATGGTTTCGCGCGCTTTCTTTTTATTGATAAGTGTAACATCGCTTGCTTGGCTCGATATTAGTTCGCCACTGCGTTTGCGTGCTATTTCGGCATCGTCAAATTTTTCGTTTTGCTCGTTTTCGGCATAGCCTAAAATAAAGATGTAATCTTTTGATTCGCCGGCTTTTAGCTCAACTTCGATGTAGTGCGATGCTATTGGCGACCAACCATGCGCAAGGCTGTTTGCTGGTTTGCCATCAACAACACATTGTGGTGCGCTAAATTCGTTATAAAGTCCGATAAACGACTCACGGTCAGTGTCATAACCATCAATTTTTGCGTTTACGCTGTAGTAGGCATAATGATTCCTCCGCTCTTTGTATTCAGTTTTATGATAAATTGTTGAGCCGTCGATTTCAACTTCGCCTGTCGAGAAATTGCGCTGGAAGTTTTCCATATCGGTGGCGGCGTTCCAAAGGCACCATTCTTCGAACGAGAATAGTTTGATACGCTTTGCTTGATTGGTTCGGTTGGTTAATGTAACTTTCTGAATTTCAGCCCAAGTTTTTAAAGGAACAAAAAACAAAACTGATGCTTCAATACCATTTTTTTCGCCAACGATGCGTGTGTAGCTCATTCCGTGGCGGCACTCGTAGTGGTCGAGTGGTGTCTTGCAAGGTTTCCAGCCGGGCGACCATATTGTGCCGCCATCGTTGATGTAGAAGTAGCGTCCGCCGTTGTCCATTGGCACGCCGTTGTAGCGATAGCGGGTTATGCGGCGGAATTTGGCATCCTTGTAGAATGAGTAGCCGCCTGCGGTGTTTGATATTAACGAGAAGAAATCTTCGTTGCCAAGATAGTTTATCCAAGGCCAAGGTGTGGCTGGATTTGTGATTACATATTCACGATTTTTGTCATCAAAATGTCCGTATTCCATTTGTTTGTTGTTAAATGTTTGACTTTGTTTTTATTCAGATTGTAAATTGTGTTATTTCTTTATAGGATAGAGTTTTAGCAGTGCTATCATAATTATGGCAATTATGGCTGGAAAGATTGAAAAGAGCATCCAAATCATATTTCTGACCGACTCTTCGTTGGTTATGCTGACAATGGTTTCGCCAGCATCGTTGGTGCCCGACACAAAGCCTGCAATGCCAAGCAGCAATGCCACAAGTGAGCCGGAGATGGCTGTCCCGAATTTTTGCGCCATAGTGCCCGATGAGAATATCAGTCCGGTTGATGATGTGCCGTTGGTGTCGGTAGCATAGTCGGCAACATCGGCATACATCGACCATAGCAGCGGTGAGTAGAGCCCGACACCAACCGATGTGAGTATGACAATGCCTACCATCAGCCAAATGTAGGAAGCGTTCATCGGCACAAAAAAGAATGCGACTGATGTGATGGCGCAAATGACGGCCGCAATGGTAAAGGCTTTGCTTTTCGACCCGACTTTTTCGGTGAATTTTGGCGACAGTCCGCCAAATATCATACAGGTTACTTCGCCAAAGGTCATAAATACAGTGTAGTTGATAATCAGACCGCTAACTGTAACATCGCCGCCTAAGCAGTATGTTATCATATATCCGGCTACGGCGTAGCGGAATCCGTTGAAAAAGTTGGTGCAGATGCCGATGAGTGTGAGGTATATCCAAGGTTTGTTTTTGACAAGGTCGGCGAAGGGCTTGAACGAGAATCGCTCGGCTCTTATGGGTTTGAGCCGCTCTTTTGTGAGCAAACCGCAGGCGAGTGTCATGGCGGCGGCAATACCTCCAAGTACGGCTCCAAGCACTGCATATTGGTGTGCGGCGGTGCCGCCGACAAGTTTTTGCAAGTAGGGGAATGAGAGCAGCGTAACAAATCCCATTGCGTATGCCCCCACCATTCGGAACGATGAGAACTGATTCTTCTCGTTGTCGTTGTCGGTCATCACGCCTAAAAGCGAGCCGTAGGGAACGTTGACAGCTGTGTAAACAGCCATCATCAGCAGGTAAAAAGTGTAGGCGTAGATGCGCTTGCCCACAGGCCCAAAATCGGGAGTGTAGAGCAACAGTGCAAATATCAGACCGAGCGGTATAGCTCCAAAAATGAGCCACGGGCGATAGGTGCCCCAGCGTGATTGTGTGCGGTCAGCAAGGCTGCCCATCAATGGGTCGGTAATAACATCGAACATACGGGCAACGAGCATCAGCGTTGCTGTGTCGGCAACTGTAAGCCCGAACACGTTTGTAAAAAATAGCGGAAACGCAATCGACATCACTTTCCACGTGATGCCTCCAGCAGCAGCATCGCCTAAGGCGTAACCAATTTTTTCTTTTAAAGTTGCCATTTTCTAAATTTTATGTCAGCAAAACTATACACTACAACAAATTGCACAATAATAATATCGTTTCTTAATGTGCGCTTTCTTTAAATTATGTCGCATTGAAGTTGTATGTTTTAAGTTTTAAGGCAGAAAATCGGCAGTTTTTATTTTCGCAAACGCTTGCATAAAAATGTGTGATTCCGACACTATATTTTTGGTGTAACCGATTCGATATTATACACTTTTGCAGTACTTTTGCGCTTTCTTTTTTAAGAGGGAAATTTGTTTTTTATTATGATTTAATGATTTTATTATCAGTTAGATAATAATAAAGTAAGTTTAAATTTTTTGCGATGTCGTTTATCGGAATTTACATTTTGACGCTTCTTTTAGCAATGCTATTTATCGGTTTTGTTAATCCGAAAACTAAAGGTTTGATAGCAGTTTTAGGAACTATAGTATTATCGGTAATTGCTTGTGTTCCTGCAGTTAATGTGCTTGCAAACAATGCGTTTCAATGCCGGTTTGCAGGTTCGTGGCTGACGGGTGTGATAAATATTGTGATTGACCCGCTATCGGCATGGTTTGTTTTGGTAATCTGTTTCACGATGATTACCAGTGTGTTATATGGTCAGCAATATATGCAAGCGTACGCTGAACGGCGATCGGCACTCAGTTTGCATTGGATTAGTTTTTTGCTTGTCCATGCGGGTTTGATTTCGATTTGCGTGCTTCAAAATAGTATTGCCTTTTTGATTGCGTGGGAGTTGATGGCTTTTAGTTCGTTTGTGTTGGTGATTTTTGAGGGAGAAAAAATGCGGACAATTCGTGCTGGCGTTAACTATCTGATTCAGTCGCATATAGGAGTTGTATTACTTACTATTGCTTTTGTGTGGGTGGCAGCGGTAACAGGAACATTCGATTTTTCCGGTATCTCGCAATTTGTTGCTACACAATCAAAAGCGGCAAATTTTGGCTTGATGCTGATGTTTTTCATTGGATTTGCATTCAAGGCTGGATTTGTGCCGTTTCACACATGGTTGCCACATGCCCACCCGGCTGCGCCATCACATGTGTCAGGAATGATGTCGGGTGTGCTTATTAAAATTGGTATTTACGGCATCATGCGAATGCTTATCTTGATAAATGTCAATTATTTAGCTGTCGGATATTTTATACTCACAATCTCAATTATTACAGGGCTTTACGGTGTGATGTTGGCAATTGTTCAGCATAATTTGAAAAAACTTTTGGCTTATCATAGTGTTGAAAATATTGGCATTATTGGTATCGGAATAGGCGTTGGCTGCCTTGGCTTGGGCTATGAGAACCAGATACTTGCAATAGTTGGTTTTGCGGGAGGATTGCTACACGTGCTCAATCATTCGTTGTTTAAATCGTTACTTTTTTATGGAGCAGGCAATGTATATCAAGCTACGCACACTATGGATATTGAACATTTTGGCGGATTGATAAAGAAAATGCCACAGACAGCATTGCTGTTTTTGCTTGCAAGTTTGGCAATTTGCGGTTTGCCACCATTTAACGGCTTTGTGTCGGAATTTATCATTTATAATGGATTGTTTTCTGGTATAAACGCTTCGTTCTCAATGCCTTCTATATTAATGTTTGTAGCTGCCATGGCAGGTTTAGCGCTTATTGGCGGATTAGCGGTAATGTGTTTCACAAAGGCGTTTGGCATAGTATTTTTAGGAGAGCCGAGGAAGCAGTTTCATTCGGAGCCAAAAGAATTTGGGCTTGCAAAACTTCTGCCAATGTATATGGTTGGTATTCTGATAGTTGCTATAGGTTTGTTTCCTCAATATTTTATTTCGGCAATCAGAAATGTTTTGGCGCAAATGGTTGGTTTGGATATGTCGGCCACTATTTTGCCGTTATGTTGCGAAACAATCACCCAAATAAGTTGGTATATGATTGGTTTTGTGGTGCTTGTAGTAATTGTTTTGGCTGTACGAAATTTATGCTCGAGCCGTTTGCCAAAAGCCGAAGGCGAAACTTGGGGCTGCGGATATTTAGCGCCAACTCCCAAAATTCAATATACGGCAAGTTCATTCGTTCGCACCTATCGCCGGTTGGCAAAACCAGTGCTCCAAATTCAAAAGAAATCGGTTGGGGTTGACGGCATTTTTCCGCAAGCAGCATCGTACTCAACCGAGGCTCTTGACCGCACGGAAACAAGTTTGATTCGTACCCCACTTAAGTTTTTCCGTCTGATACTCAGCAAGTTGTCTGTTTTGCAGAATGGATGTCTTCAAAATTATATTCTCTACGGATTATTGTTTATTGTAGTGGCATTAGGATTTCTGTTTATCTGCCACTTAATCAAGATATTTGTAAATTATCTAAACACAATATTGTAATGTTAAGTTTTGCGTTGATTTTTGCGGTTAGCCTTTTCTTTTCAGGCATAGTTGTCAAAGTAAAAAGCATTGCGTCGGGGCGAAAGGGACCGGGAGTTTTTCAGCCTATTTGCGATATTTGGCGGCTTTTGCGCAAAGGTGCGGTTTATAGTCGAACCAGCAGCATTGTCTTTCAAATAGCTCCATCAATTTATTTCGCATCAATTTTAGCGGCAATGGCGGCAGTGCCATTCGGCTCGCAAGGCGGAATTGTCTCATTTTCTTGCGATTTTGTCTTTTTCGCCTACGTTTTGGCGCTTGGCAAATTCTTCTGCATAATTGGTGCGCTTGATACAGGCAGCAGTTTTGAAGGCATGGGAGCCAGCCGTGAAGCTCTTTTTTCGATGCTTGCCGAACCGGCATTTTTCATTTTGATGGGAACACTTGGCTTACTCACTGGTCATACTTCTTTCTTGCAGATATTCAGCAGTTTACATATCGACACAAACCTTTCGTACATACTTGTAACAATTGCATGTTTTCTGCTGATAATGATTTGCATGATTGAAAATAGCCGAATGCCGGTAGATGACCCAAAAACTCACTTGGAACTAACTATGATTCACGAAGTTATGATTCTCGACAATAGTGGCTTCGACCTCGGACTTATTCTTCATGCTACCAACTTAAAATTTGCAATGTATGGTGCTCTTATTGCTGATTTGTTCATCGGAAATTTGCCAGCAAACATTGCTATTGCTGCGTTTTTCGGTATTCAAATTGCTGTTGCCATTATTGCTGGCATCATAGAGTCGTTTATGGCGCGCTTCCGTATGAGCCACAATTCGCAATTTATATTGGTGCTATCGTCGTTAGCATTGCTGATGCTTTTAGGCGTGATGCTGATTAATAATTAGGATTTGTCCCGATAGCTGTCGGGATAAGAATTTGGGAATTTAACTTCGGTAACTTAAAACTTAACATAATGACTACAATTTTACTTATAATATTCGCCATCACGTTGCTATATTTTTCGATAGCGAACCGGTTGATGACTTATTTGTCAATCCTGACTTTGCAAGGTTTTTTGCTTTTTGGTGTCGCTCTTCTTGAGTTACATGAGTTGAGTGCGGTAAATTTTGCCTTTATATTGCTCGAGACAGTGATTGTCAAGGCGATAGCCGTTCCGCTTTTTATTCGCCACGTCATCAAACGTAACCAGATAAAACGTGAAGCCGAGCCATTCGTTCCTTACTTTATCTCGCTGATTGTTACAACGTTAATAATCGTAATCGCATTCATTCTTTCTACTATGGTTGATACGCCAAGCATCAATCGTACATATTTTGTTGTCGCTTTGTCGGCGGTGTTTGGCGGATTATTTTTTATTGCGACTCGCAAAAAAATTATTACCCACGTAATTTGCTATGCGCTAATCGAAAACGGAGTTTTCATCTTGTCGTTAGCCGTTGGAAACGAAATGCCGCTACTTGTCAATCTTGGCGTTTTGCTTGATGTGTTTATCAGCATCTTCTTGCTTGGTATATTTATTAATAAAATTGGCAATGTGATAAGCGAGGGGAGTGTTGCCGAATTGAGTAATATTAAAGATTAATTATTGAAAATATGATAGTTGCATATTTATTGTCATCGTTTTTAATAGCACTTTTATTCTTGATTAATAAGAATAGAATATTTAACAATGTGCTTATAGGTGTTTTCCTTATTTTGCAATGTGCGTTCACAATTTTCGAATTTGCCATTCGCGGTAGTTACGATGCGGTTTATTTTAAAGCCGATTCCTTGGGATTGCTCATGTTGGCGGTTCTTACGATAATTGCAGTTCCGGCCTTCTTACATAAGTTCAATTATGTTAATATCGATGCTGAAACACCGCATTCGCGCAGTATTTACTATTGCGCATTGAGTTTGCTTGTTATGGCACTTTCGGCTGCTTATTTGTCATCGCATATTGCAGTAACGTGGATATTTGTAGAAGTAACAACTTTGAGCGCGTCGGCATTGGTTTTTCATCGTCGAAATATCGGTGCGATTGAGGCAACTTGGAAGTATATTTTTGTTTGTTCGATAAGTTTGGTTTTTGTTTTTATTGGAATTTTATTGTTAAGTATATCACTCGGCAATGTCGGACAATCGCAACTTCAGTACGACAATCTTGTGAGTGCCGCTTCAAATCTCGATCCGCTTTGGATTAAAATAGCATTTGTGTTTGTTTTTGTTGGCTACACTGCAAAATTCGGGCTTATGCCAATGTACACAGCGGGAATTGATGCTAAGGACAAAGCACCAGCGCCCGCGGCCGGCTTGCTATCAAGCGTGCTGATGAATGCGGGTTTTGTTGGCGTTTTTCGGTTTTATCAGATTGTTGCGCGCACGTCAGTTCAACCTTGGGCAAATTGTTTGATGATGATTGCAGCCGTCCTTTCAATTCTGATTTCAACGGTTTATCTGCTTAAAGTAAAGAATTTCAAGCGAATGCTGGCTTATTCGAGTGTCGAACACATGGGCGTTGTTGCCATTGGTTTAGCCGCAGGCGGAATTGGCTATTTTGCCGCTATTCTGCATCTTGTGCTTCACTCGTTTGCAAAATCAGCAATGTTTTTCCATGCCGGACATATTTATAAATACTATAAATCAAAGAATATCTATAACTTAGGTAATTATTTCCAATACAATAGGGCGGGTGCGATTTTCTTGCTTTTGGCATTTGTTTGTATTGCAGCAATGCCGCCTTTTGGCTTATTTATCAGTGAGTTACTGACATTTAAGGCACTCATTGTCAGCCATCAAATATTTGTGTTGGTGGTTGTCTTGATTTTGCTTGCTACTATAATTTGGGCTTTGGGTAAAAACATTTTCAAAATTTTGTTTGTGAATTCTGATAATGTTCAAGTTCAAATTGTTGAAAAACAAGATGTTGTGGAAATTGTTATGCAATACATCTTGCTTGCTCTTACGGTGTGGCTCGGACTTTTTCCACCACAATTTTTTATCAATTTGATAAATGATGTTGTCCAACTTCTAACATTCTGATTATATGAGTTTTATAAGCGTTAAAAATAATCAGCGCATAAAGTTTGCCGAAATTCCTGTATTATCATATAATGAATTGTACAATCTGATAATCAGCGAATTAAAAGATGATGCTAATGTGCATTGCGTTAATTATTATGGTGTGCCAAAGGGTGATAAAATTCAACTCATTTGTTGCCTTGCTAACGATGCCAAGCACATTATTAATATTGTATCTGCAATTGTGAGCAAAAACGATACTTTGCAGTCGGTATCCGCAACGCATTTATCGTTCCAACTGTTCGAACGCGAGATACATGAGAATTTCGGAATTGGTTTTGACGGGCATCCTTGGCTAAAGCCCGTTCGCTATCCGCATAGCGCTGCCGACAAGTCACAAAAAATACAAAACTATCCTTTCTATTCAATTGATAGCGAGGAACTTCACGAAGTAGGAGTAGGTCCAATTCATGCGGGAATTATCGAACCCGGGCATTTCCGTTTTATTTGTAACGGAGAGCAAATTCTGCATCTCGAAATTCAACTTGGTTATCAGCATCGTGGTGTCGAAAATCTTTTCTTGCTGAAAAAGAAATTGTTACAGCGTGCTACTTTGGCCGAGAATATAGCTGGTGATACTGCAATTGGTCATTCGCTTGCGTTTGCTGACGCATGGGAAAGTTTGTGTGGTTTTCAGCCAAGCAAGCAACTTCAACTCGAGCGTGCGCTTGCACTTGAGCAGGAACGCATCGCTATACATACCGGCGATTTGAGCGGCATTTGTACCGATATTGCCTATCAACTTGGCAATTCTGTATTCGGACGCTTACGCACTCCGCTAATCAACTATTTTCAGCGTTGGACCGGCAATCGTTTTGCAAAAGGATTGATTCGTCCTGGTAAAACAAACTTCCCATTTACGGCCGATTTGCGCGACCAATGGTTTGATGTGATTCAAGCCTATAAGCCCGATTTTATCGAAATGGCAGAGCAGATGTTCGATTTGCCATCTGTTTTGTCGCGAATTGAACGTACAGGCATTGTTGAACCGCAAACTGCGCTGCAAATTGGAATGGTTGGCATGGCAGCCCGCGCCAGCAATCTTAATCGCGATGTTCGTGCGTCACACCCATTTGGATATTATCAAATACTTGATTATCAACCTGTAATGGAACCTGTTGGCGATGTCTATTGCCGTGCTCGTATTCGCTACGATGAAGTGTTGCGATCTGTTGATATTATGTCAAATATTGTCAATATTATGCAGTTTGATAATCAGCAAGTTAAATTGGGAAATCCTTCACCGGATAGTTTCGTGGTTTCGCTTGTTGAAGGGTGGCGGGGGGAGATTTGCCACTGTGCAATTACCGATTCAAATGGCGATTTGAAACATTACAAAGTTAAAGACCCCTCTTTCCACAACTGGCTTGGCTTAGCTCTTGCAGTGCGCAATAATGAAATTTCCGATTTCCCAATTTGCAACAAGAGTTTCGACCTTTCATACAGCGGGCACGATTTATAAATCTTAACTCCTAATTCCTAAATTCTAAATGTCATGTTTATCAACGATTTAAAAATACTTTTTCACCAAGGAAAACAATTTATTCCAGATGTTACAACAACCGAAGTGCCGGGTATTTTTCGCGGTCGTCCGATAATTACAGATGCTAAATGCAACGAGCAGGAAATCATTGATTTATGTCCAACTGATGCTATCAGTGCTTCGCCTTTGCGCATTGATTTAGGAAGATGCACTTTTTGTGGCGAGTGCGCGTTTGCCAATCCCGAAAAAATCAAATTCACCAAGGACTACAAAATGGCGACTAACGATCGTAATCGGTTGATTGTTAGTGATGATTCGCCTGTCGAAATTGATGCTGATAAAATCAGAGCTGAGATTCAAAAACTTTTTGGCCGTTCGCTTAAGTTGCGCGAGGTGTCGGCTGCCGGCGACAATAGTTGCGAGTGGGAACTGAATGCTACAAGCAATGTCAACTTTGATATGGGGCGTTTCGGCATTGATTTTGTAGCCTCGCCGCGCCATGCCGATGGCATTGTTGTTACAGGTCCAATATCGGAAAATATGGCTGAGGCACTCGAAATTTGCTATCAGGCTACTCCCGCCCCAAAAATCTTAATTTTGGCAGGCACTGATGCTATTAGTGGTGGGATTTTTGCTGGTAGTCGGGCTTTAAATCGCTCGTTTTTAGATAAATACAAAGTTGATTTGTATGTTCCGGGCAATCCTGTGCATCCTCTTGCTTTTGTAAATGGAGTGTTGAATTTGGTGCGGCGTAAAAAGTAGGTGTAAAGAGTAGGGGGTAACCCATTCAATGGCAGTTTACAATTTCTCCGCTAATTTGCGTGTCTTTTCGCCTTTGTTATTAATTATTTCGATAATGTAGATTCCTGATTCTAAGGTGTTTGTATTTAATGTGCAATTTTTTGCACTGCCAATTTTTTTACTTAACATAAGTTTGCCAATAGCATTGTAAATGTTGATTTCTTCTATTTCGCTATTGCTTTCTATCTGTAGATTTTTGCTAATCGGATTAGGATATAAAATTAATCTGTTATCATTTTGATTTTCAATAATATCAGTATTTTCCGTTGTGTCAATTCCTTGAGTTTTTTCACCATAAATTTCAGACGCTTTGGTTGCAACTTGTTTTAGTTCGTACAAATTTTCGGCAGCCATAATTGCAAAGCGAATGTTAATTGTGTCATCGTTGTGTAATGTTAATTTATTGCAACTCAGCATCATGGCAAGGTCGATATTTGCACTGTACGATTGAGGGCGTGTATTGTTCATAACAAGCCATTTTTGCTCATCGCTAAATTCGTCAACTATGTTAGTGCTGCCGCCATTTTCGCTCAATTCGAATGCGTATGGTACAGCATTCCCAATCGACAATAAACTTACGCCTGCGTAGCGATTTATCTCGCCAGTATTATATATGTATGTCATTTTCAAGGTGTTATCGTAGTTGATGGCATTTGTAAGGCTGTTAACAATATCCCAATCAAAGTAAAGTCCAACGCATGAATTGTCATACTCGGCAGTTCGGGTACTGTGTATCAGGTAGTTACAAATCATTGCAGTTGGTAAATTCTCAGTATCAAAGATGAATTTTTGCTCAATTTCTATTCCGTTGATATTTGCCGGCTTTAGTGTTGATGTTATTTCCTGCACATTCCCATTTTTTGTTAAAATTGGTTTTTGTGTTGCAATAAATTGATTATCAGTTTGAAATGCGCTTGCAATTGTTAAACTGTCGAGTGCGATTATCAGCGCTCCATCGCTCAACAAATTTTTGGTTCCTTCGTACAAAAATCCATTTCCAAGTTGTGCGTCATAATCATAAATCCCTATTTTGCCATTGTCTGCAATGGTAGTTTTCATTTCTCCCCACTCAACATCGATATATGTCGGATTTACAGTTAGTTCCAGTACTTGTAAAGCTGAATAGCCATCGGTGTTAAAATTCACAAAAAATGGAATTATCTGATTGTCTTTTAGTGAATTAGATAGTGCGATACTTAATGTTGGACTCTCAAGTTTTTCGTTACAGCCGATACTATCAATTGCCCACGTTCCATTTTTTATTGTTGCACAATTGCTGTCGGCATCTATGCTCATTATAACATTTGTGGCTGCATTTAAGTAATTGATAACGTTGAGTTTAAGTGATATTTCTGAACCTGATGTGAATTTGTCGCCATCGGCATTAAATTCATAATCAGTAATTCTGATTGAAGGCGATGTGCTGTCGGTTAGGGCTTTCAGAATGTTTAATCTGCCCGAGCCAATTTTTCCGCTATATTTTGAGTTTGCGGCAATAGTATCAATGTTGTCAGCGGTAACTCGTAGTAGTTCGGCAATTTGTGTTGCGGTATAATCAGGGTGAATGCTCCAAGCCAATGCGGCTGCTCCTGAAACTACAGGTGCTGCCAACGATGTTCCACTGCCCGTTTGGTAAGTGTTGTTATAATTGGTTGTGAAGACGTTTTCGCCCGGCGCACTAATGTCAATCCGATTGTTATATGTTGATTTTGCCCAACGTTCATCGGCAGCGTTGGTTGCGCCCACACTAAAAACACCATCGCTTGAAGCGGGATAGTACTTAACGTCGGTACCGGTATTACCAGCCGCTGCAATTATCAGGCAACCGCGACTTTGCGCATATTTAATCACATCGTCGTAAATCGGATTTTTGCTTGGGCTGCCCCACGAGCAGTTGATAATTTGGCAACCATGGTCGGCAGCGTACACGACGCCTTCGTAGCAAGCAATCATCGACCCTTCGTCATCGTCAGAAACTTTTATAGGCAAAAATTTTGTTTTGTATCCGACACCCGCCACACCAATGCCATTGTTGGTGCAAGCCGCTGCAATGCCCGCCACATGTGTGCCGTGATGGTTGGTGGTGCTAATTGGATTGTCGTCGTTGCAGGCCAAATCCCAACCGCGAAAATTGTCAACATATCCATCGTTATCATCATCAATGCCGTTTATTGGGTCGGCATAATTGTACTTTATGTTGTCAACCAAATCTTCGTGATAAATATCAACACCCGTATCAACAATGCCGATAACGATATTTGTGTCGCCTTGTGTGATTTCTTGTGCTTCAAGTGCTTGTGTTATATTGAAATGATATTGCGAACTTAACTTCGGGTCGTTAGGCAAATCAAGAATTTCAGGAATCCAATAGGGTTGTGCGTACTCAATATTTTCGCTTTTCATTAGTTTTTCAGCTACTACAATCGGGCTTTTATCTCCTTCATATTCAATCTTATAAATATTGTTTATTTGTGCCGAAAATTTGTCTTTTCGCATCTTCTTAAACATCTGATTATCGCTTTTAACTTTCAGTTGGCAGGTTGTTTCAAAATTTTTTTTGCGGTCGGTAGCGCTCTTTTCTGTAGAGTATTTTACGATAATCGTGTTTGGTATGTAATTCGGTTTCTGTGCTGATAATTTATTGATTATCAGAGTTATGAGTAATATTAAAAGCCAAAAATGTCTCATTTTTTTTGAAGTATAATTTATTGTGCAATTTATCAAAACTATTATAGACGATTGAAAATAGTAGTTGAAGTGAAGAAAAATATTGATAAAAGCCGATTTTATGAGAGTTGATTGTTTGTCTTTTTCTGATTTGTTTATATTTGTGTGATAAAAAACTCAATGAATAAATTTTTGTGCGATGAATTGTATAATAATTGATGATGACATACTGAGCCGCAAGATTATTGAAGGCTTTGTTGACAAAACCGATTCGCTGAATTTGGTTGGTTCTTACGAAAATCCTATCGCAGCTTTCAAAGCATTTGATAATCCTGAACAAACAATCGACCTTATCTTCCTTGATATGGAGATGCCCGAAATGAGCGGGCTCGATTTTATCAACACGCTTGATACGCAACCGATGATTATAATTGTCTCAGGACAAGAGAAATACGCAATTGAATCGTATGAGTACGATGTTGTCGATTATCTGCTAAAACCAGTTCCTCTGCAACGGTTCTTTAAGGCTGTGAATAAGGCTCAATCTTTGTTTCAAGACAAGGAAAGTGTGTCGCGCTATCCCGATGAAATTTTTATCAAAAAGAAAAATGCCACACTTGTGCGTATAAAATACGAGGATATTCTTTGGGTTGAAGCTCTCGAAAACTATGTTACAGTGAATACTGCGAAAGAAAAATTCACAATTCATTACACAATGAAGGCGATTGAAAATAAGTTGCCGCCAGCTAAATTTAAACGCGTTCATCGTTCTTATATAGTGAATATCAGTCAGATAGATT
>CALBPW010000015.1 GCA_937899145.1 uncultured Bacteroidota bacterium | reverse complement strand
CATACGAGATAAGCTAGTGACTGGAGTTCAGACGTGTGCTCTTCCGATCTAGGTTATCATCTTGTCAAGTGTCATTGGTACTGTTGTTGTGTAGCCAGCCATCACGTTTGATGCGCTATCGCCTACCAAAATAGCGTCAAGGCCCGCACCGTCAAGGATTTTTGCGGTTGTGTAATCGTAAGCCGTCAACATTGATATTTTTTCGCCGTTTTTTTTCATTTCGATAAGCCGCAACGTAGTAACCTTGCGGGTATCGGTGCATAAATATTGTGCCATTTTCAATTGTTTTATTTCGATTTTTTGATGTGCGAAAATACGTTTTTTTTGAACAATATACGCAACCGGCTGTTGGCTTTCAGCTGTCAGCAACCGGCTACTGAACAGACTTTTCTGTTCTTTACTCTTTACACCTTACTCTCCGCCTTTTTAACAATACCGATGCTGGCCTCGTAAAGCAAATATATTGGTAATGAGACAATTGAGAGTGTAAAAACATCGGAAGTTGGTGTAATAACGGCGGCTATTATTAGAATTAGAACAATCGCATGCTTACGGTATTGTCGCATAAAACTGGCATTCAGCAGCCCCAAAGCCGCTAATAGCCACGATAAGATTGGCAGTTCAAACATCACTCCCATCATCAAACTCAACATCAGCAATGTGCTCATGTACGATTCAAGCGTTATCATGTTTGGGATTTCGGCTGCGACTTGGTAAGTTCCTAAAAACCGGAAAGTTAGCGGGAAAATCAAAAAGTAATTCAGAGCGACGCCAAGTAAAAACATCAGGTAGCCTGCCGAAACAAGACGGAGCGAAGTACGACGCTCGTTGGCATACAAGGCTGGCGATACAAATTTGAACAGCACATATAATATGTATGGCGATGCGCAAAGGAATCCAACTGCAAAGGCGGCTTTCAGGTGTATCATAAATTGCTGCGCCAAACCTGTGTTTATCAGGTTGACTGAAAAATCGCTTATTTGCGTATCAATCAATTTATTAATAAGCCGATAGGTGATAAAATCGTTATATTTTGGAGCAAGCAGAATATCGAAAAGCCGCGTTTTGAAGCCAAAGGCGGCAAAACCAAACACAATGATTGACAGCACAATACGAATCATACTGCCACGCAGTTCGTCTAAATGTTCCCAAAAGGTAAGCGGCTGATTATTTGTCGGTTTTGTCGGCATTCTCCGATTCTTGTTTGTCAGTATTGTCGTTCATGCCATCTTTAAAACTGCGAACGCCTTTGCCTAAACCCCGCATCAATTCCGGAATTTTTTTTCCTCCAAACAGCAGTAGCACTACTAAAGCGATAACCACGATTTCCGGAACGCCCAATCCACCAAGAAAAAGTATAGTTTTCATTTTATTCGATTTTTGGTCAAAGATAGTTTTTTATTGGAAAGTGTAAAGTGTAGGGTGTAAAGAGTAAAATGCAGAATATAAATAACAAGGCGCAATGGCGGAAACACAAAACACTACAAATCAACCATTTAATAATAAATCACATCGTCATCACCGCCGTCATAATAATCATTATCATAATAGCAGCCTTTGGAAATTGTTTTTTGCTGTTCAAAATCCTCTAAAATGCAGAAATCGAACACAGTATTAGTTGTGATATTGATATTTCCGCAACCGCCAGTCACATTTGATGGGATTTTTAGTGAGCCTGACAATTCACTCATATCCTCGTACGCATCTGATGCTACAGCATTTAACGCTTTCAAATAGAAAAACTGGTCTGATGTGATACTTTGCAAAACAAGTTGAGCCGACAGGTTGTATTTGCTGCCCGAACGCAAAAGTTCGTCCTCCGGAAGATAATTTACACTTTCAATTATTTCACTGTTATTCAAATTATTATAAAACGGAGTCGGTACCGAAATGTGAATATTTGCAGTTTTATTGCTAAATAAATGATCTGAATAAACTTTGTTGATATTTTTCACACTTCCAAGCACAATGTCAGTGTCTGAAGTTTCATCGCCACTTTCGTTGGCCGATGTTGGTGTTTCGCCTTCCGACAGTATTGCGTCTCCATTATAAAAAAAGTCAGAAGACACATTAACATTCTTATAATCAATAAATTTCTCTAAACAAAAAATCCGCAAACAATCGTCGTTTTCAACAACAACAACATCGGCATATTTAGCTTTTAAAACTTGACAAAGACTATCGACGGAGCTTTGTTCGTTTTTTGAGAAATCCAATCCATATTGTTGCCACATATATCTATCACTCTTATAATCAAGCAAAACGGCTATTCTGTAATAATCTGTTTTTGGCGACACATCGGGCTGATTGATAGAAAAATCAGCAAATTTCCAATCGGAATATTTGCCGATAGAGTGATTGGCAAGCGCACATTCCGCCTTGGCATTTTCAATTTTTTGTGGAGCTACTGACTCAGCCCAAGCGTGCTGATTATCAGCATAGACATCGATGCGGACAACATCGTTTTCTGCAAACTTTTGCGTAAGCATATAAACTCCATTAAATGAGCACGACGGCTCCGTCCAATGCCTTTCTGACCATTCGTCAACAACCTCGACATAACGCTCTTCTGTTTTAAAAATATCAGTAACCGTTTGCTGCAATTCTCCATTTACACGCATTTCAACTATCGCATTATCAACATATTGCGGATTGGTATTTGAAGTACGCGAAACAAAAACAAAATTTGTATCCTGATTGGTGTACAAGTAGGCGTTAATAGTGAGCACGCCTTGCATATCGCTAAAATCGGGCTTCAAATCGTTTTCGCAAGAGGTGCAAAAAACTAAAATCAATATTATGTATATTATTTTTTTCATCACCATCAAAATTTATAAGTTAGTGTAAATGAAGGAATTATTGGCAAAATTGTAATTTTTGTCAATTTTGGCTTGTCGAGTTCGTTACCATCGGCATCGTAGTGCTTATAATAGATAAGTGACGGATTCATAGCATTATAGAGGTTATAAACCGATAGGTTGAAAATACGCTCATAGCGTTTTTTTTGCTTATGAAAATTGATACCCATGCAAAGAACATGCGAACATGGTAACCGATAATTATTTCTCTCAGGCACGTATTCAGCTGATTTTTCGGTATATATAGGTTGTTCGGCCGCATAATTAGAATATTGAGGATTGCCAAACATCACATCCGGCTCAATAATTTGTTGCTTGGCATTTGTTATTGTGGCACACGCACCACTATGAAACGTCCAAGTCGCATCAAGTTCTATATTATTGGTTAACTGATAGTTAGCCACAATATTAAGATTATGGCGGCGGTCGTAAGCAAATGGAAAACGGCGACCATCGTTAACGCCGGAGCCGCGCGAAAATTTCCGGTCGGTTTTTGACAGCGTGTACGACAGCATTCCGGTCAATCGTCCTTCGTTTTTTTGTATCATAAACTCAATGCCGCGCGACTCGCCTTCGCCTGGTGCCACAAGGCTTGTCCACGAGCCTGAAAAGCCCATAAAACTCATTCCATCCTTGTATTCAAGCACATTGCTGAGTTTTTTGTAATATCCCTCAACCGACACTTCCCAACCTTGCCATTTTGTTAAATAGAGTCCCAGACCATACTGATTGGCAACTTCCGGTTTAATTTCATCAGTAATTGGCACCCAAAGGTCAGTTGGCAATGCTATTGGCGACGATGTTAGCAAATGCACACATTGGCTCATTCGCGAATACGATGCTTTTATTGTTAAAAAATCCAACAGCATATATTTTACCGACAAGCGCGGATTAAAGTTATGATACTTCTTGCTTTTCAAAGCAAACAAAGTGTATGCTACTCCAACATTAATGTTCAAGTTATCGGCAAGTTTCCAATCATCGTCGACATAAAACGACACCTCGTTGGCATAGATTGTTGTGCTACGCACTACGGCAGAAGTGTCGGTCGGAATATCGTCGCCACTTTCGGTTTTATATACTGAATTTGCAGTTTCGGGAACAAAATTATGATAAGTATAATTGCCTCCGAATTTGATAGTATGCGCCGGCAGTGGCAAATAGTCAAAATCGACAATTGCGCCATAGTCTTCAATTTCCGAATTATATTCAGCCGAATTATATTCAAAACCGCGAAGCGTATCGTAACGCCAATTATAATCATCGTACGACGACATTGCCATCTTATAATGATTGTAATTGACTGTTGTATTGGCAAATAGCCGCGACGAGAAAATATGATTCCATCTTATTGATGGAATAAAATTTCGCCATTTAAGCATTCCGCCATAATTATTGGTGATGGGCGCCGAAACATAGTTTCGGGACTCCACATCGTTTCCGATTTCAACACTGTGCGTGCCGAATTCGTCATCGGTGTCATCGCTTTTCATTTTATCGAGCCCGTTATAAAGCGCAAAATAAAGCCTATCGTGGTCAGAAAATTTGTGATTCAGTTTCAGATTGACATCGTAAAACCAATATGAAAATTCGTAATCTTTCATAAATGGCTTTGTTAGAGCCGAAATGTAGGTTGTGCGCCCTGATAGGCAGAACGATGTTTTTCCCTTTGCTATCGGTCCTTCAAAGTTGAACCGCGAGGTCAGCAAACCAATTGAAGCGCTGCCATGATACTCATTCATATCGCCATCTTTTGTTCGCACATCAATAACCGATGATGTCCGTCCATTGTAACGCGCCGGAAATGATGATTTGTAGAAAGTTACCTTTTTTACAGCATCGGGCGTAAAGACGGAAAAAAATCCGAACAAATGGTCAATCTTATAAACTGGCGCACCATCGAGCAGCACTAAATTTTCATCACCATTGCCACCGCGCACATACAGCGACGAGGCTCCGCCAACACCTTGCTGCACACCGGGTGTCATCTGTATTGTGCGTAACACATCAGTTTCGCCAAGCAACGACGGCGTATGCTCAATAAGTTTTACAGGAATATCAATGCTGCCCATTTTAGCCGATTCAATACCCACTTCACGACTTTTCGCTTCAACAACGACCTCGGCAAGTTCAACATTCGCCGATAGTTGCACATTTATGACAGTATCATTTTTCAGCGATAAACTTATCCGCTTCGTCTGACATCCAACATACGAAAATTGTAATGTATGCTCGCCCGCATTAAGCGTAATGGAATAAAAGCCGAAGACATTAGATGCCGTACCATGCCGTGTAACCACATCGTAAATAGTTGCACCAATAATTGTTTCTGCCGATTTGACATCGGTTACGTATCCGCTGATTGTTACTTTGCTTTGCGCCATTACCACAACGTGCAAAAGCATTAACAATGAAGCTGCCAATATTTTTTTCATTTATAAATTATAATTGGTTCAATTCCGTACAACACAATGAATTGTTTTATAAAAAATGCAAGTTCTATTCTTTAATCAGTATTTTTCAGCACCCGCTTACGCAATTTAGTTTTAATCAGCAAGTTAAACAAAAACGGTTGAATTGTATAGGCTATAACCACTGTCGATGTCATGCCAACAAGTGTCGCAAAGCCGATTGACGATATGGCCGGGTGTGTGGCAAAAATCAGCGAGGCGATGCCAACTATCAACACAAATGCAGAAAAAACGATGGCTGTTTTGTGATAGAGCAGCAGATTGCTTTCGTCGCCACGGGCGCGCGCTAAAAGACCGTCCATAATAAAAATGCTGTAATCAACTCCAATACCAAAAATGAATGTCGAAATGACGATGTTTATCAGGTTGAATTGCATACTAAAAATGCCCATTACGCCAAGTGTGATATACCAACTCATGCCCATTGGCAAAAAGGCGATAATGGCAAGCAAAATATTACGGAACGATAACAACAACACTATCAGCACAAACAGCGATGAAATTCCGAGCACTACATTAAAATCTTTGTTCAGCAATTCAACCATATTGCCTGTGTAGTAGAAAGGGTCGACAACCACGGTGTGTGGCAAGGCGGTGAAAATATCGTTGTTGCGCTTTACATTCTCAGCCGGCGCTTTAACCGATGTAAACACCAAATAAGCATCGCCGACTTGCTCTATCATACTCGATACCAATCCGTTAGGCAGCACTTCGGCTTCATAGACCGATGTTGGTTCGTAATCGGCATCAAGCATACCGAAAAACGGCTGGAACATTTCGGCTTTTATGCCAACCTTCACTCCCGCTTCCGCAATATCGGTTTTAACGCGGTTTTTACGTTCATCTGTCCAAAATCTGTTCCAAAAATCGATTCTTTTTTGCTGCTCGGCAAATGGCAACAACAGTTTTGCCGACTTGCTATAACCTTGTATTACTCCCGCTTTTTGCAGCGAATCGCACGTGCGGCTAAGCGTTTGGCTATAGATGAGTGCGGTATCAAGATTATGCGAAGCAACAGCATAGTAAGTAGTTGTAAATCCGTCATTTGTCTTTTCGGTATACTGCTGCATCGATTTTGTTACCTTTGGTTCAAAATAGCCGATATTTTTAAGGTCGGAATCGAACGAAACCCTGCGCGACATCACCAAGCAAGCCACAAAAACAACAGCAACTGCGGCTATAAACCAGCGAGTATTCTCGAATTGCACTCGGTTAAATTTCTCAATCAAGCCAAATGCGTGACTCGATTTTTTGTTTCGCTCAGGACGGAAAAATTGTGGCAGAAATAACAAGCAGAAGCCTGTTGTTCCAATCATTGCGAGCGACGCGAACATACCAAAATCGCGCAACAATGGCGATTTTGTGAGTAGCAAGCCTGCAAATGCGCCAATGGTTGTTATGGTGCCAAGCAGCACGGGGCGCGTTTGCTCCCGCAACACTTGCTCAGGGTCGCTAACATACTTATAATGAGTGATTACGTGCAAACAATAACTCAACGCAACGCCAAGCACAATGGCGCCAATGCCAAGCGCCATCAACGACATTTTGCCTTGTATCAGATACATACATGTTAAAGAGAAGAAAGATCCATAAACAATTGGCGCAATAAGCATTGGCAATGTCGATTTGTTGCGCATGCAAAGCAGCAGCACTACACAAATCAGTATCAGCGACAAGCCCATTGTCAGCAGCAAGTCGGCTTTTATTTGGCGCGAATTGAACACGCTCTGTATTGGTGCGCCATGGAAAAGCACATCAACGCCCGGATACGACTGCTCAAGTGCTGCAATCTGCGATTCAATTTTATTTGCAAGGCGCGTACCTGTCTTTGAATCGAATGCCACAAAATTTGGCGATAAAAAGACAATGGCGACAGTGCTATCAGCTGTTACAAGATGCTGATTGACAATTATATAACTATTATTTTCCGCTTTTACATTTTCAGTTTTTGCGGCATCGTTCAGGTTCATTGCCAATTTTCGGAAACCGACAGGGTCGTATGGAACAAAATAGTTGTATGCCAACTCATCGCCCGACATTATAAGCTCAAGATTTTCAGCCATTTGAGCTTCAATATTTTTCTTACAGAGATATAATCCGATTCCTGAGCCGGTTTTTTTAGTGGTAAATCCTTGATTGAATATTTCAGACTGCTTTTCTTTAGGTATGGTATTTCCATTGTCGGAAATTGTTATAGACAAAATTTTTGAATCCGACTTGGACGTGATTTTTATTTTACCTCTAGCAAGATATGGTTTTAATATGTTTGATGCATCTATTGCTCCTTCTGCAGAACCAGCACCTACTAATGTATGAATTTCATCTATAAATAAAATAATATCTTCATTATCTATTAATTCATTTATTATTTTTTTTACTTTTTCTTCAAAATCTCCTCTATATTTTGTACCAGCAATTAATGAAGCAACATCAATTGATACTATTTTTTTATTAAGTAAATACTTAGGAACTTGAGAATTCACAATTCTTCTA
>CALBPW010000014.1 GCA_937899145.1 uncultured Bacteroidota bacterium | reverse complement strand
GTAATTAACTCGTTAAACGGTCTGCTTAGATTTTGGAATAAACAATATTTTGAAAGCAACTCCATAACAACGTCCGGTTTGGCATCCGGTGCTGCGATTAGTGCTACCCAAACTAATATATTGGGTCAGGAACTTATAGCAGATTTTGTTAAAAACGGTGTTATCTCAACTTCGGGCAGTGCAGCCGGTGGTGCTTTGTATTTCTCAGGCATGTCAAGTGACCCGATTATTAAAACATCTGCATATTCATCATCAAATAGAAATACAGGGTTTACCGGTAACTATGCAATATCATCACAAAGCGGTTCTGCTTTTGGTGGTGCAATATATTCCGAATCTGATTTAACCCTCAGAACGGAAGGTACATATAATAATATGTTGTTTACAGGCAACTATGTTCAGGTAGGTTCAGGTCAAAAAGTATACAATGATATCTTTATGGCTAATGGAGCTACTCTTACTCTTGATGCATCAGGAAGCGGTATTATCACATTTGAAGATACTATTGATGGTGGAGAAGGTGTTAATCCGGGAAGCAGTTCAAGATATAAAATAGTTACTAAAGGTGATACGGCTTGGTCAGGCTCAAGAGGCAGTCAGGTTAAATTCTTAAATAGAGTCAGAAATGCTGACATTGTTGTTGATAATAACAGTGCATTGTTTATTTCATCACAGAATCTTATCACTGAAACAAGACCGGATATGTTATATACAAATACCGAGTTTGCAAATGAAGCTTCTACAATTACCGTTAAAGACGGCGGGTATTTGTCATTAGATGGTATTTCACTCTATAATGCTGCTGATATTATTCAAGATGTTGATTTAGTGCTTATTATGACTGTCAACCCGGGGTATGGCGGCCAAAAATTTATTGAGCATTCGTACCAAAAACTGGCGCGTCTGCAAAAACTTATGAAAGACGCAAGTGTCAATCCGATTGTTGAGGTTGATGGTGGTGTGAATTTCGAAAACGCGCCAAAACTTGTGGCTTCAGGTGTTAACCTGTTGGTGGCGGGTAGCACAGTCTTCAACGCCGAAAATCCTGCCGAAGCAGTGGAAAAAATTATTGGTGAACCGATGTCCCGACAGCTATCGGGACGGATAACCGGTGAATTGTAATTCCTAAATCTTATCACCTACCTTTTATACATTTTCCCTTGGTAGTAGATTTTTACAGTATTCAGTCCTTCGTTAAAAATAACAAGGTCGCCAACAGCGTAAAATTCGTTGGCATTGTACGATAGCACATTTTTCTCGCCATTTTCAAACACGCATAAATATCCGTTTTGATCAATGTAAGTAAGCAGATTGCCGTTCAAACTATAATTTTGCGGTATGTAGTTTTCAACAAGATACGATTGCCCGTCTGCGAATGTGAAAAATTGCTCGTTGAGGCTGTAAACCAACAAGTTGCGATGCAGCTCATAATTATCGGGCTGGAAGGCGGCAACATCAAAAATCTCGCCATTGCTGAATAGTTTGAAATTTTCGACATCGTTAACATAAGCAACGCTCTCGTATCCGCATTTAAACGATTTTGGAGTAAACTGCTCGACATCCTGCAGCTCACCATCGAAAAATATTCTGAACTTGCCGTCCGATTTATCGACAAATGCGGCAACATTGCGCCCTAAAGCCACTTCAATATCGTCAATAACATTAAAAAGCTCGTATTGTTTTTGAGCGCAAACAAGCCGCAAAATGTTATGAATATCGATGTAAGCGACGGTGTTATCGCCAAGCCAAAATCTTGCGCCGTCTTCAACAATAATATCGGCAAGCACATAAATTTTGCCACCCATATAGATGCAAAAATAGTGCCGGTTGGTATCGATAAATGCCACAATGCTGTCGCCTACCATAAAATTGCCTGTAAAGGCGGATAGCAGCCGCTTGTCGCCATTTTCGAAAACGTAAAGTTGCGAACCAACCTGAAACGTGAACAAGTTGTCGGTGATGGTGTAAGCCGACACCGACGGCGACACATTATAGCTGATGTGGTTGGTGTATGCCTTGAGCGACCCGCCATTATCGACGTATGCCACGCAACCGCTGCCTGCGGCAAACGAACGCACTTCTTGAAATTCCATGTCGCGGAACATTCCGTCGTCAAAAATTATCAGATGCTTATCGTAATCAACAAACGCGCCAATTGATTGACTATAAACTGATTGTGCAAAAAATACTGTCAATATCAAAACAGATGGGAGCCGCATGGATTTTTTGAGTGTTTCTATTCTCTTATAACTTTCACTTCGCCATTGCGTCCGATTTTTACAATGCCTGAAGCTTTGTGTTTCGAAGTGTCGTTTTGCCGGTGGCGCACCACATAGTCAGCACTTTCGACAATTTGTTTGTCAATCTCGCTAAAGCAAGCGGGGGCGGGCTGTCCGCTAATATTTGCCGATGTCGAAACTATCGGCTTACGAAAGCGGTGAATCAGCGTTGGACAAAAATCGTCGGTGGCAACGCGTATGCCGACACTTTGGTCGTCGGCATTGACAACGTTTTGCGCCAAGTTTTTTGCACCTTCAAAAATCACTGTTAGTGGCGATGTGGCAAGCTCAATTAGGTTTAGCGCAACGTCGGGTACATCTTGCACATACGATTGTATGCGAGCGGCCGTGTCAATCAGTACAATCATCGATTTGTTGTCGGCTCGCTGTTTTATTTTGTAGATGCGGCTTACGGCTTCGGCATTGGTGGCATCGCAGCCAAGTCCCCAAATGGTGT
>CALBPW010000013.1 GCA_937899145.1 uncultured Bacteroidota bacterium | reverse complement strand
AACCATTAGAAGCAATATTGAAACATCAATTGTAGTAAATATTCTTCAGAAGAAATATAAAATTCTTCCTGAAATTGTTTATAAAAACTGTATAGTTTTCATGGCTGGGATCAATTCAAATGCTGAAGATTTTAATAAATTAGCAGAGGCTTTGTTAGAAATAGATTCTATTTCTACTTTTAATATAGAGAATAGTAGCGAAATAAATATTGCTGTCCCTGAAATGGAACATAAAATACCAATGCATATAGCTTCTATGTCTGATATTGAATATATAGATTTTGACAATGCAATAAACAGAATATCAGCCGGATTTATCAGTGTATATCCTCCAGGGACACCTGTTATAATACCAGGTGATATAATTACAAAAGAAGTAATAGAATATATACATTCATGTAAAAATGTTACATGTCTAAATAATAATTTATGTAGAGTAATGAAATATGAAAGGTAAATTATTTGTTATAGAAGGCCTAGATGGAAGTGGAAAACAAACACAATCGAATTTGTTATACGATAAACTTTCCAACGAAGGATATAAAATAAAAAAAGTTGAATTCCCAAATTATAAGTCGCCATCTTCATCACTTGTAAAAATGTATTTAAACGGTGATTTTGGTAAAAAAGCAAATGATATAAGTCCCTATATTGCTTCAACTTTTTATGCTGCTGATAGATATGCTACTTATAAAACGGAAATTGAAGAATACTATTTAGATGATTATATAATCTTAGCAGATAGATACACTTCTTCTAATATGGTACATCAGGCATCTAAATTAAATAATAAGCAAGAAATTGACAAATACCTGGAATGGTTATGTGGACTTGAATTTAATATATATCAGATTCCTATTCCTGATCAAGTTTTCTTTTTAGATGTTAATGCAAATCAAGCCCATGACCTAATAGAAGGAAGGATCAATAAGTATACCAATATATTCGAAAAAGATATACATGAAAATGATATCAATTATCAGATTGATTCAGACGCATTTATAATGCCAGAAGACCTAATAGATGCTGACGAGATTTTTTTAGGCAGCACCGCCAAAGGGCTACAATGGGTTTCAGGATTTAAAAATCACAGGTACATTCACAAAGAGTCAAAAAAATTGAACGACGCAGTTAACAATATTCTTTTCGCATAAGAAAAAAGCGATAATTATCAAAAAATTGTTTTTTCTTGTAAAAAACAAGCAATTAAGCAACATTCATAAGCACACAAAAACAAAAGAAATTGTATGTTTGTAGAATGACTATAGAATTTAAAGACGTGCGAAAAACATTAAAATTAGCCACAACATTATTTATAATTTGCTCATTATCAGGATGCGCGGTACGCTACAAGAACATTGTTTACATTCAAGACAAATTTGAAAACAATGCGTCAGATACTATAAACACATCTACAAATCAAGAAATTATACTGCGCACAGGCGACAATTTGTACATAAATATGATAGGAGCCCCCCTATCCGACCTCGGCATCTACTATAAAAGCGACAATGGATATGGACAACGCGACCTTATTCAACTGAACGGATATATGATTGACCCTGAGGGATATATAAATTTCCCGATGATTGGCAAACAACAATTAGCAGGATTAACATTACACGAAGCCAGAAGTCTGATACAAAGTCAAA
This sequence comes from uncultured Bacteroidota bacterium, assembly GCA_937899145.1. Taxonomy (GTDB): domain Bacteria; phylum Bacteroidota; class Bacteroidia; order Bacteroidales; family SZUA-534; genus RUG13583. The sequence goes on along the minus strand of CALBPW010000013.1, from coordinate 16,522 downwards.
TAAACGAATATATTGCAAACGTAGTTGTCGATATTCGGCTCCTTAACTACAACATAACAGTACTTGGCGAAGTAGCACGCCCGGGAACCTACACCTTCGACCAACGCGAGGTGAACCTGCTTGATGCCATCGGACGCGCTGGAGATTGCACACAACATGCTGATAGAGCGCACGTTATAGTACTCAGGAAAGAAGCCAACAACACTAAATCGGAAAAATTGAACCTACTTAGTTCCGATTTTGTATCAAACCCATATTATTGGCTGAAACCCAACGATATAATCTATATCCGCCCAACTCGGTCAAAAACAATATCAACAAATACCCAACTGCTTAGCATACTTTTGACCATTACTACTATAATGCTGTATATTAACAACATAAGCAAATAATTTTGATGGATAAAGACAAAAACATACAAAAAAAAGAAGACAATGGTGCCGACATAAAAAAGTACCTAATGATTGGATTACTAAATTGGCATTGGTTTACTATATCTTGCGCAATAAGTCTAATTATCGCCTATTTAGTAAACCGATACACAACCCCAATTTTTCAAGCGGCAACAACAATACTCATAAACGAAGATGACGGCAAAAAAACAGTACGCAGCAACTCAAACGAAATAATACAGACACTTAACACATTAAGTTCAGGTGTCAACATACAAAATCAAATCGGACTGCTAAAATCGTACTTGATAAACGATGTTGTAATATCGGAACTTGATTTTGGAGTAAGCTACCATCGCCATGGCCGCATACACTCCATTCAAAAATATCTGCCAGACCAATTAAACTTAATAGCCGACACCACACACAAACAAGGATACGACACTCCTCTGAATATCAAAATTTTATCAGACAAGCAATATCACCTTAGCGCCGAATATCCAGCCAAAAAAGAATTAGTAACGCTTGACACCACCTTAAATTTTGGTGACACATTTGAAAATGAAGATTTCAAATTCACAATTCTCATTCGCAATCCCGAAAAATTCTATGAAGAAAGACCGGGCGAATACGATGTAACCATCAACAAACACAGTTCATTAGTAAACAAATACAGAAATGGAGTCGGCATCGAGCAAACCGATTTGAAAAGCACAATACTTGTGCTCACTGCCCGCGGATTTACCCCCGATGAAGTTTGCGACTATTTGAACAAACTAACAGAAGTTTACATTCGCTACGGACTTAACAAAAAAAACGATATTGTTGCCAACACTATCGATTTTATTGATGAACAAATTGAATCAATAATGGACTCGTTAGACGTTACAGGCGACAATTTGCAAGCCTTCCGCTCAAAAAACATGATTATCAATATAACACAAGAAGGCCAACTTTTGTATCGACAATACGAAAGCCTAAACACACAAAAAGCCGAACTACTTGTAGAACAAAAATATTACGATTATATAACTGATTATCTGAAAGATAAACAAAATACACAAAGTGTCATTGTGCCAACTGCCGTTGGCATTCACGACCAATTGCTGATAAACTTCATTCTGCGCCTCAACACCTTGAACGAAGAACAAATGGCACTTAAAGCGCAATCTGTTAAATCAAACCCAAAACTTGACTTGATTGAATCACAAATTGATGGTTTAAAATTATTAATATCAGAAAACGTAGCCAATTTAACAAAAACAAACGCCATCGCAATCAAAGACATTGATGACCGCATCGAAAATATCAGCCAACAAATAGAAAAATTGCCATCAAACGAACGACAATTAATGAACATACACCGCAAATTTGATGTCAACGACCAGATTTACACCTATCTGCTTGAGAAGCGCGCTGAGGCCGGACTAAAACGAGCAGCCAACACTCCTGACGCACAAGTACTTGACTATGCCCGCCCTGATATGGTAAGCAGAATTGCGCCAAAAGTCAAATTCAATTACATGCTGGCGTTGCTCTTAGGTTTTGCAATTCCGATTGGCATAATAATTTTAGTTAACTTTTTTAACAATAAAATCATCAGTCGTGAAGATATTGAGAGCCGGACAACCGCACCAATAATCGGTGTTATTGGACATAATACCGAAGAAAATGATTTGGTTATCTTTGAAAATCCACGCTCCGTAATTTCAGAGTCATTCAGAACAATAAAAACCAATGTCCAGTATTTAGTACCCGACAAAACAACAAAAACAATTATCGTAACATCGACATTTAGCGGAGAAGGCAAATCATTCTGCACCAGTAATTTGGCAGCAGTGTTAGCAATGACGAACAAAAAAACATTGCTTGTAGGTTTAGACTTGCGCAAACCTCAAATCCAACGAATCTTCAATATGCACAATAGCATTGGCATGTCAACTTACCTTATTGGCAAAAACACGCTTGACGAAATAATAACAAAAACACACTACGACAATTTATGGATTGCACTGCCAGGACCAGTTCCACCCAATCCCGCACAACTAATTGAATCAGAAGCATTAAACTTAATGTTTGAAGAAATAAAAAAACGATTTGACTACATAATTATTGATACGCCTCCTGTTGCCTTAGTTGCCGATGCTCTGCAATTAGCCAAATATGCCGACACAAATATTTTTGTTATGCGACAAGGATACACATTCCTAAATTCAATAGATATAATAAACGAACTTAACAAAAACAAAAATGTCCCTGACTATAATATTCTGCTAAATGACGCTACTATAGGCGGAAGTTACGGATACGGTTATGGTTATGGTTATGGGTATGGTTATGGGTATGGTTATGGGTATGGGTACGGTTATGGATACGGATACGGTTATGGCGACGGCTATTATACCGATAACCGACACAAGAAACCAACGCTTCTTAAACGTTTATTTGCATTTTTTATACCACACAATATTTTCAAACCCTAAGTTATGACAGCAACATTACTACTAACATTAGCAATTATCAGCATTGCTCTAATCGGCCTTGCTTTTAATCTGATTTTCAGGAAAAAAGATTTCCCGGAAACGCATATCAGCCACAACAAAGAGATGAAAAAACGAGGCATAATATGCGTAAAAGCAATGGATGCCATTGAACAAAAAAAAGCTTGGGAAAAATCATCTAACAAATATTCTAACTTACAGATAATCAAAGAAGAAAATCAATAATACATACCACTATGCTTAAAATACTAAAAATATCAGTTTTACTACTATTAACAAGCATCCAACTATTTGCACAAGAGCAAAATAAGATGGATTCGATATATGGTTTCCAATCAGAAGTTGACTTAAAAGCAACATCAGTAAAAGACCAATACAAGTCGGGTACTTGCTGGTCGTTTTCAGGATTATCATTCATCGAATCGGAACTTTTGCGCATGGGAAAAGGTGAATTTGACCTTTCAGAAATGTTTATTGTAAATCGCGACTATCACATGCGCGCCATCGATTTTGTTCGTTGGAATGGCGCAAAAAGTTTTAGTTCCGGCTCTGAAGGTTGCAACGTTTTCAACCGCATCCGCGAGTTTGGACTAATGCCTCAAGAAGCCTACACCGGACTTAACTATGGCAGCGCCAAACACATGAACAACGAAATGGATGCCGCTCTAAAAGCCTACATTAAGGCAATAACAACCAACCCAAATGGCAAATTATCAACAGCTTGGCTTGCAGGTTTTGACGGAATAATGAACGCATATTTAGGTGAAATTCCTGAAAAATTTGAATACAATGGCAAAAATTATACACCACTCGAATTTCGTGACAAATTAGACATCAATGCCGACGATTATATCGAATTTTCGTCATTAACGCACCACCCTCTATACTCCGAATTTGTGATGGAAGTAGAAGATAATTGGGAACTTGGCACAGTTTACAACGTATCGCTTGATGAACTTACTGACATCGCATTCAACGCACTCGACAAAGGTTACACCGTACTTTGGGGGGGGGATGTAACAGAACTTGGATTTTCATGGCGGAATGGCATCGCCATTGTTCCTGCCGATGAAACTGCCGAAGACATGAATGGAACCGACCGCGAACGCTTGCAACAAGCCGATAAAAGCAACAATCAACACCCAAATTTGTTCAAAAAATTAGTAGCCGAAGAAAACATAACCCCCGAAATGAGGCAAACAGCTTTCGACAATCGCGAAACCACCGACGACCACGGAATGCACATAACCGGCTACCTTACCGACCGCAATGGCACCCGCTACTTCAAGGTAAAAAATTCATGGAACACCACCAATCCGTACAATGGCTACATATATATGTCGGAAAATTTTTACCGATACAAAACATTAACAATAATTGTTCATAAAGACGCTGTTCCAAAAGATATATTAAAAAAGCTAAATTTAAAATAGAACGCTTACAATCAATATATTACAAACGCACATAAATAATCATTGATGACTAATTGCGCCATAAGAACGATTGCTGCTTTGTCGAATCTAATCATTGCGTATCAATGCTTTGCACAAGCCGACATTGACTCAATATATGGATTTGAATTGAAAGTTGACCTAAAAGCGACCCCTGTTAAAGACCAATACGAGTCAGAAACATGTTGGGCATACGCGGCCACATCGTTTGTCGAATCGGAATTGATACGCATGGGCAGAGGTGAATTCGATTTGTCAGAAAAATTTTTCATAAATCGCGATTACTACATGCAAGCCATTGATTATGTGCGATGGAATGGCAAAAAAGATTTTGGTCCGGGGGCAGAAGCCTGCAATGTACTTAACCGCATTAGCGACTGCGGAATAATGCTTGAAACCGATTATGGCTGCACGCGGCCAAATAATACCGAACTTGACGCTTCGATAAGCAAATACATAAATTCAATTGTTGAAAGCAAAGAACAGTTATCAACAGCTTGGCTGTCAGGCGTTGACGCAATACTAAACAATCATCTTGGCACATTACCCGACAAATTCACTTACAACAATAAAAGTTACACGCCAATAGAATTTCGCGACTATTTGGAATTTAACGCGAATGATTATGTTAATATTTCATCATTCAACCACCACCCTATCTATAAGTCATTCATACTTGAATCGCCTGACAATTGGGATTATTGTAAATATTACAATGTAACAATCGACGAGATGACAGAAATAGCCTTTGATGCGCTAAACAACGGCTATACAGTACTTTGGAGCGGCGATTTTAGCGAAGATTATCTTGATGAAAATCTGATAGTTGTACCAATCCCCAAAGCGGTCAACAATATGATTGATACCAACCAAGATAAACTAAATCAGTACGATGAAGACGACGATGAATATTACGAAGATCCATACCCAAACTTATTCACAGCACTTGTTGATGAAGTTAACATAACACCAGAATTACGACAAACAGCTTTTGACAATTACGAAACCACCGACGACCATTGCATGCACCTCACAGGCTACCTAACCGACCGCAATGGCATCCGCTATTTCAAAGCTAAAAACTCATGGGGAAGTGAGATGTCCCGCGATGGATACCTCTACTTTTCTGAAGCATTCTTCCGATACAAGACACTTAACATAACTATTCACAAAAACGCATTACCAACCGAAATAAAACAAAAATTGAATCTTTAAAAATGAACTTATTAACAATAATATGGAATCCCGACCCGATTTGGTTTAGCATAGGCTCAATAAGTTTTCGCTATTACTCAATTCTATATGTCGCGGGGTTAATAGTTGCCTACTTCATAATCAACAAATTAGTAATGCGAGAAGGGCAACCTCGCGAATTTATCGACCACTTCACCTGGTACATAATTATCGGCTTAATAATTGGCGCACGCCTCGGACACTGCTTGTTTTACGAGCCATCGTACTATTTACACCACATTGCCGAAATGTTTTTGCCAATAAAACAAATGGCTGATGGCAGTTGGAAATTTATTGGTTACCAAGGACTTGCAAGCCACGGAGGTGCAATAGGAATACTAACAGCCCTCTACTTTTTCTGTCGGAAATACAAAGTTAACTACCTCTGGATGGCCGACCGGCTTGTGATGCCAATTCCACTTGTCGGCGTATTTATTCGATTTGGCAACTTTATGAATTCTGAAATTATTGGTCGCGCCACAAATGGCAATTGGGGCATTGTTTTTGAACATGTCGATATGCTGCCACGCCACCCGGCACAATTGTACGAAGCCTTTTGCTACTTGATAATCTTTGGATTGCTAATTTCATACTATCACAATAATTTTGGCAATTTAAAAGACGGAAAAATCTTCGGATTATTCCTAATTCTTGTATTTACAGCTCGATTTATAATCGAATTTTGCAAAGAAGTTCAATCTGATTTTGAAGAAACAATGACCTTTGATATGGGACAATTGCTAAGTTTGCCTTTCATCATAGCAGGCATCTACTTCTTCTTCAGAAAAAAAACACTAAAAGAAAACAAGACACAATAACACACACAACACTAAACACGCTTAATAAAAAATGAAAAACACACTAATCGCACTATTTATAATAATTTGTACAGCAATGAGTTGCACCCAAAAACCCGCCTATACCGAACCTCAATATGGGCAACTGTCGGTATCCAACGGACAATTAGTTGGCAGCGATAGCGCCCCAATTGTTTTAAGAGGCGTAAGTTATGGCTGGCACACATGGTGGCCTCGTTTTTACAATGCCGAAACCGCAAAATGGCTAAAAGACGATTGGCATTGCAACATTGTGCGCGCAGCTATGGGCGTAACCCCCGATAGCAGCTACCTGACACACCCCGACAAAGCACTATCGCAAATAACCGCTGTGATTGATGGCGCGTTAGAAAACGGGCTATATGTTATTGTCGATTGGCACAGCCACGACATATACACCGCTCAAGCAAAAGATTTTTTCAGCCGAATGGCAAAAAAATACCAAAGTTGCCCAAACATAATATGGGAAATTTTCAACGAGCCTGTCATTCAATCTTGGGAAGACATCAAAGAATATGCAACCGCCATAATATCAGAAATAAGGGCACAAGGAAGCGATAATGTAATTTTAGTTGGCTGCCCACATTGGGATCAAGACATTGATAAAGTTGCAGCCAACCCGATAACCGGATTTGACAATATAATGTACACCGTGCATTTTTATGCCGACACCCACAAGCAATGGCTTCGCGATAGATGTGACAGCGCATTAGCTTTAAACACACCAATATTCATCTCAGAATCAGGAGTTTGCAACGCCAATGGCGATGGAGAAATAAACGCCTCAGAGTGGAACGCTTGGATTGACTGGTGCGAAACCAACAAAATAAGTTGGATAACATGGATGGTGGCAGACAAAGAAGAAACATGCTCACTATTGCGCCCGTCAGCCAATAGCAAAGGAAATTGGACTGAAAACGACCTTACCGAAGGCGGAATTATGACACGAAATAAAATCAGAGAACTGAATAAATAATGTGAAACATTAATACACAAAACTATGGCAAAAGAAATTATTAAGGTAAACTTAAATTACGTACACAACAGTTTATCACCACGCACACGCTACATAACAATGATTCTTGGTATCGCAATCATTGCTATAGGCATTTGGAATATTGTTGAATCAAACAACAATCTGTCAGCAACCACCATTGCAAGTAGTGCCGCAAACATCGGCATTGGCATTACCGCACTTCTTTTTTCGCTCCGCCACCTGCCTGATTTTGCGAAAAAGTACATCCGCCTATCAGAAAATTCAATCAAATTCAAAAAAAGCTGGTTTATACCACGCCGCAAATTCATTTGGGACGACATTGACAAAATCGAAATTACCCGCGACCGCATAAAAATAACAACCGACTACTCTGACAAAATCAAGATTTTTGAATTATCATCAGTATCGTACGACGATTACAACGTGCTGCACAAAGCCATCGTCGATACTTGCCTTGAACATAATATTGATATGATATAATACTGATTTTCAACCGTTAAAATGATTTTCTATTTTTCGGGAACCGATAACTCGCTTTGGGTAGCGCGGACAATAGCCGCCGAGTTGGAAGACACCAGTATTGTAGAAATCGGCAATGCTATGGTTAGCAATTCAGACCTTGTATTTAACATAAGCAAAAGCGAACGCATTGGTTTCATTTTTCCCGTTCATTCTTGGGGAATACCTTGGATTGTGCGCGGTTTCATCAAAAAATTAAAAATCAACAACTACAATAACAATCTTATATACTGCATTTTAACATGTGGCGATGATTGTGGATTAACCAATAAGATGTTCCTAAAACTGGTAAAACAAAAAGGCTGGCATTGCCGCCATATATATTCGGTTCAAATGCCCAACACATACGTAGTTTTTCCAGGATTCGACACGGACCCATCAGATTTGGAGCAAAAAAAGAAAATAGAAGCAAAAGTTACTTTACATAAAATAATTTCAGCCATAACAACCGATACACCTATTGATTGCTATTTACAAAAAGGACACGCCTTTCTAAAATCGCGCATTATCTATCCCCTTTTCTGCCGATTTATGATGAGTAGCAAACCTTTTCGCACTACAAACAAATGCACAAGTTGTGGACTTTGCGCACAGAAATGCCCAACTCACAATATTCATCTTGAAAACGGGCGTCCGGTTTGGCAAAATATCTGCACACAATGCCTTAGTTGCTTACACCATTGCCCCGTTGAAGCAATTGAATACGGAAAACTCTCTGTTGGAAAAGGAAGATACTTTTATGGGAAAAGAAAAATATAGCACAGAGCACTAATAATCAATCATATAGCATACAAGCGCCGGTATATTACCAATTTTACATTTCAAAAAAACGCCCAATTCTTTCGTTTGACACATTTTTTTTGTAAAATTGTTCAAACTTCATTCAAATGGAATTAACGGATTTTCTTGAGAGGAATCCTTGCGTTAGAATAGTTGTGCCCTTTATCATTGGAATTATCATCGGAAACTATTTTCCCATTCCAATATTACCTTGCATTTTTATTCTGGCGGTAACTATTGCGTTTGCTATATTCTTCTACAACAAAACTTTAACATACGGTAACAGATGGATTCCCGGAATGTTCGTTTGTTTTGGATTTCTGATTTTAGGCTTATTACTCATTAATACTCAATCAAATACACAAATCCGGCCAACTCAAGTCAATAAGTATCGCGCCAATATTTTAACTCCTCCTTCGCAAAAAAACAAATACTATAAAGCTGATTTACAGGTAGAAGCCGCAAACATTTCTGGTTCGTGGCACAACATTGACACCAAAATCACAGCCACTTTTGAATGCGATTCCGCAATTAAAAAACTAAAAGCAGGACAAACAATTGAACTCACAGCACAAATCGACAGCCTAACATCACCCAAAAATCCATTCGGATTCGATTACGCCAAATACCTACAAACTAACGGAATAAACGGCAGTATATTTTTAAAATCGGGTAAATGGCGAGTTATTGACGCCAACGTGAAAGGCATAAGCCAACATGCGCTAAACATGCGACAACACTTGATAGGTCTGTTAGAGAAATCAGGATTGAGCGGCAATGAGTTAGGATTAGCCTCAACACTTGTACTTGGATATAAAAACAATATTGATGCCGAAATAAAACAAGCCTATATGAATGCTGGCGCAATGCATGTTTTGGCTGTTTCTGGCATGCACGTTGGCATTGTTTACCTTGCTCTCGACATTCTGATGAAAATTTTTGGTGGCAACTTTTTATACCGGCAAAAACAATTATTGATAATAATAATGCTTTGGGGATACGCCTTTTTAACAGGCCTATCGCCTTCTGTTATGCGGGCCACTGTAATGTTTAGCATGGTGATTATAGGCAAGATAACAAATCAAGAAACAAGCATTTACAACTCACTCGGATTTGCCGCATTGTGCCTATTACTGTACAACCCTATGATGCTTTTCAAAGCTGGATTTCAACTTTCTTGCGTTGCTGTTGTTGGCATTGTTTTCTTTCAACCCAAAATAGCAAATATTTTCAAGATTAAAAACAAGATTATCAACTATTTATGGCAATTAACAAGTGTTTCGATAGCCGCACAAATAGCAACATTCCCTTTCTGCATCTACTATTTTGAACGAACACCTGTATATTTTTGGCTATCAAATGTCATCGTTTCACCGGGAGCAACAATTCTGATAATACTAACCATGTTGCTTTTGATAACATCTCCAATTAGTTGTGTTACAACATTTTTCGGCTTTATTACTAAATGGTTTACAAAAGCAATGAACTTTTTAGTAATATCTATTGCAAATCTTCCATTCTCAACTATCGAAAATACACAAATAGCAATATATCAATCAGTTGCCATAGCATTTGCAATAATTTCCATCTACCTATGGCTCAAAACTAAAAAGTACAATCGGCTACTACTCGCGACCTCCATTTTAACAATATTTGTGATCTTCCCCATCAATCTAAAAAAAATAGTTAATTACAAACAAAAAGCCATTTGTATTTATCATAATTTCCAAAATTCAGCGATTCAATTTGTAAGCGGAAACAATTCGTTCTGGATTGATAGCGACAGCAACCAATTATCCGCATTGGTTAAAGATGCCAATCAATATTGGAATATCATCAAAAACGAACAAATAAAAAGTAACAATAACACAAATATTATTTTACATAATAACTTCTTCGCTTTTGACAAAATTTGCGGACTGATAATCAACGACACCACACCTATTTTTTCGCTTAATGATACGCTCAACTTAGATTATTTGATTGTTTCCGGGACACCAAATATAAAACCAAGGCAAATTCCGAGACAACTTCATATTGACAATATAATTATAGAAGCTTCGGTAAAACCTTGGATTGCAAAAGATTGGGAGCAACGCTTCGCAAAATGCAATATTCATAATATCAAAAAAGATGGGGCTTTTATTTTCAGATGGGAAAACTGAGAAACACAAACAAACGGAAACAAAACTCGGCTGGACACACTGAAGCTCAGCTTTGTATACGTTGCAAAAAAAACTAAAAACCTAATCTTGGCGTAATGGCCTCTTCAATTAAAAGTCCGATACAACCTTTCGTTTCAGGCACGACATCACTCCTATTTGGAGCTGAAATTACAAACTCAACGTGTGTCGTTTTTCTACACGAAAATTCAAAAAACGGATTAAAATCCTCTTCACTATTGTCGTACAGCACATTATTATTATCATCACGAATTTGGAACGATACTATTCCGCTATACAACGAATCGGAACAAATAGTAAGCCTATAATCTTTCCCGCTAAATATCTGATACACAATGCAACGGCTATCACCGGGTTTTAGTGCAAAACTTGTCGAATTGCTACTAACCGCATATTGCGTATAACTATCAGCCTGCAGTGGGCAACAATTAATTTTATGAAAATCGAAACAATTTTGTGCCAAAACTTGCAAAGAGGCAACAATAATCAACATCGACAAACAAAAACGCTGCATCAGAAACCTTTAGGTGGGGTAATCATATGTTCAACCAAAATTCCTACGCAACCCATTGCCGTTTCTTTCCTAACAAAAATCATTTCTTCGTTATTCTCTGCTTCGGCAAGTGCGCTACTGCCCGGAATCTCTATTTCAACGTACACATCTCTTGTCTGCGTAACTGTAAACTCAAATTCTGTGGCATAATTATCTTCGGCATTGTCATACAATGTATTACCATTCTCAGCATCAACCAGCCGCATCACAATACCCTCTCCCAATATTCTATCATGGCAGAACGATATTCGATAATCGCGACCATTGTACAAACTGACGCGTACGCGCGACGTTTGGCCTTTAACAAATAACGCACTCCGTGAGTCGTCGGTCAATTTATAATACACATTTTCGCTTCGCGGACAGCTATCTCGCTGGTAGCCAAAGCATTTTCGCATTGAATAATCGTTAGTTTGAGCAGTACCTGTAAACGGCATTATCAGCAATAGGGCTATCGATAATTTTAGTATTCTAATGTTCATTTTTGCTAATTTGAATTTGCGCTTTTAAGACGATTTCGCATCGCCTATGTCAGCGTACAAAATTAAATCTTTTAGAATAAAAATTTGAATTAATAACCATTATTTCTAAAAGGTTGACAACAATCAGTTTTCTCAAAATTACAAGCCGTAAACAACTGCAATTCAAACAATTATCAACAAGAATCAACCAAACTCACTCAAATTTTCAAGCAGTTGTTTGCTTATTATTTTGAAGTTTTTGCCTTCGATGTTTACAATTTTATCGTTGTGCAATTCTTTCAAAATTCTAATAGCACTCTCGGTCGACATACCGCAAAAGTCAGCAATATCGCGACGTGTGAGTTGCATGCTAAATTCATCAGAATTGTACACATTGTGCGCAAAATGCAAAATTGCATCTGCGATGCGACCGTTTAATTGTTTCTGTGTCAAGCTGATAATACGTTCAAGGCTGTCTTCGGTTTCCTGATTTAGTTGCGAAATAACTTTTTCGGCAAAAATTGAATTTTCGCGAATCAACTGTTTAATTATTTCTGAATTTATTGATACAACCGAGGATTGTCCAATACTTGCAACTGTAAAATGGTAAGTTCCTTTGTTGTATAGCGATGACAGCCCGATAATTTCGCCCGGTTTTACAAAGCGCATTATCAGGTTTTCGTCTTTGTATTCTTTATACGATTTCATCATTCCGCTTTCAACAAAATAAACATTTGATGCGAAAGCGCCTTGTTTACAGATAGTTTCGGCCTTATTATAATTAAGATGCACATTATTGTCGGCTATAAGCTTCCATTGAGCCTCAGTTAGTTGGTCGAACCATGGTGAAAATTGGTCTTTAGTCATTAGCATATGTCATAAGTTTTATTGAGCCAAATTATAAATTTTTTATTTCAAAAGCAATTTTGTGAAATTAAATATTGTTTTTTGAAATTCAAAATTACGCCGATGCCATAAATTTATTATGCTAACAAAACCTTTAACGCTATTTGATTTTAATTCAAGTATTTAATACTAATTTTCAAAGAAAAAGATAAAATTTGATTTATAGCGACAAATCAATTCCAATTATCGGACTAATTGGCATTACAACTGAATTGCACACGTTTTCAGCATCATTTTCTGATTTTTTTTACTGATAAAACGACCCCAAACAACGACACCTCAACAATCGTTTTCTTACTCGCAATACACTGCACTATCGGCCAATGCCGGTTGTTCAAGCGATTCGGCTGCATGCATTTTAGGAGTAATTGTTGTGTCAGATTGTTCGTTGGCAATTGGTGTTGGAACAGATTTGTTATTGTTAAAGAATGCCACTCCTACCGATATTAACAATGCAGCCGATGCGGCAGCCGCAAAGTAGATTGTGCGCCGCAATGTGTGGCGATGTATTTTATTCGAAATCTCGTCCCAGACATATTCTGGAACTTCTTGCGACTGTCCGTCAAGCCCGCGGCGGAAAATTTCGTCGATGTTGTTGTTTGTGCTCATAGTGCTTACCCCAATAATTATTGATACATTATGTTAACGACCTTTATACAAGGCATCAACCCTTTCTTTAAGAACATTACGGGCTCGCAGCAGATTTGACTTTGACGTGCTTTCAGTTATGTTAAGCATCTGTCCAATCTCTTGGTGCGAATACCCCTCGATGGCATAAAGGTTGAAAACGGTTCTGTATTGCGGTGTAAGTGCTTGCACCATTTGCAGCAATTCGTTGTACGAAAGGCGGCTAAGTGCGTCATCTGCTGAAAATTGTGTGTCGTACTCCTTAATTTCGTCAACGGCAAACACCATATTCATTTTCCGACAACTTTCAATAGCACTATTAACCATAATACGTCGTGCCCAGCCTTCAAACGAGCCATTGAATTTAAATTGGCCGATTTTTGTGAAGATTTTCACAAAACCATCTTGTAAAAAGTCTTCAGCTTCAGCGCGATTTGCAGCGTAGCGCAAGCACACAGCAAATAGTTTTGATGCCAATCGCTCGTACAATTTACGTTGTGCTACCGCATGTCCTTTCTGACACTCGCGCACAAGTTCGTCTAAATTCAACGTCTCCATCAGCGTTATTAGTTAGTTGCACTTATATTGACGGGATGTCGGCCTTAATGGTTGCGTGGCTTGCATCTTTTTTTCGCAATAGCCACAAACCAATAAATGTGAGCAATCCGTTTATTATTAGTAATTCATACCCCATCTGATAGCCATTAAACAATACAGGCGTGATTTTATTGATAAACACACAAATTATTGGCGAAGTGACACATACAATCCAAACCAAACTGTCGCGAATTTGTTTTTTTGTAAAAAGTCCGAATGCGTATAGTCCCAGCAATGGCCCGTAAGTATATCCCGCAATAGTATAAATAGCACTTATTACGCTTCGGTCGTTCAACCGATTAAATATTATGATAACTATTGCCACAACAATGGCAATACCTATATGAACCTTTTTACGAAGTTTTATCCGCTCCTCTTCTGTCAAATTTTGTTTTTCAATATCTAAAATATCGATTGAAAAGGCTGTAGTTAAAGCAGTTAGTGCCGAATCGGCTGATGAATAGGCGGCAGCAACCAATCCTACAATAAAAAGTACAGTAACTGCAACTGGCAGATAGCCTTGCGTGGCAAGCATTGGATAAAGATTATCGGTTTGGGTTGGCACTTGAATGCCATTGCGAGCAGCAAAAATATAAAGTAACGCGCCAAGCGACATAAATAACAGATTTATAGGCAGAAATGCGAATCCATACCAATACATGTTTTTTTGCGCATCGCGCAAATTACGACAACTAAGGTTTTTTTGCATCATATCTTGGTCGAGTCCCGTCATCACAATTGTGATGAAAATTCCGCTTAAAAATTGCTTCCAGAAGAATGTTTTTTCGGTCGGATTATCGAAAAACCACATTCGCGCATATTCTGAATTACGGATTTCGCCAACAACACCGCTCAAACTTAAACCAAGCGAATTTTTTACTGCTATTATTGTTATTATCAACGCACCAACCATAAAAATTGTCTGGAGTGTATCTGTCCAAACAATTGTACGAATGCCTCCTTTAAATGTATATAGCAATATCAATGTAATTATCACAATTACAGTTATTTCAAAAGGGATTCCCCAAGCGTCGAAAACGGCAAGTTGGAGTACACTTGTCATCAGAAAAAGGCGGAACGAGCAGCCTATAATTCGGCTTAAAAGGAAAAACGCCGAGCCCGTTTTGTATGACGTGCGCCCAAAACGATTTTCGAGATAAGTATAAATACTCGTCAAATTATACTTATAATAAATTGGCAACAGCACGCGAGCTATGAAAAGATAGCCGAAGAAAAAACCGATAACCATCTGCATATAAGCAAATTGGTTAATTCCAACCTCGCCCGGAACCGATATAAATGTTACGCCCGAAATGCTTGTGCCGACCATGGCTATGGCAACCAAATACCATGGCGAGCGACGATTACCAATAAAAAACGACTCATTGTTGGCATTACGCCCTGTGAAATATGAAATAATGAAAAGCGAGCCAAAATAGGCTAATAGCACAATTATAATTAACAAAGGTGACATTGTTCGGTTTTTTTGGCAAAACTATTCATTTTTCTCCTAACAAACATAGTTTTTTATGCCGAGCAGCAACTATTTTGAAATTCACAAAAAAACTTTGGTATGCTTTTTGCTATTTTATAATGACAATTTTTAAAACATTCGATATGTTAACATTTGTAGAATTTTTTGAGAAATCAATCAAGAAAAACTGGGATCTTCCAGCACTTAGCAACTATCATGAGGAGCCTCTTACATACGGTCAGGTAGGTATGATGGCAAAAAAGATGCACCGCGCATTTGCTGAGTGTGGAATAACCGAAGGTGACAAAATAGTGCAGATTGGTCGCAATAATGCGTATTGGGCTGCAACTTACATATCAATAGTATCTTACGGCATAGTTTCAGTTCCATTGCTTCAAGATTTTTCAATCTCTGATGTCGAAAATACTGTCAACCACTCTGATGCTATTTTGATGTTTGTGTCTGACAATATTTTTAAAAAATTGGATGTGTCTAAATTCCCAAATATCAGGGGATTTATCTCACTCGACGATTTCAGAATTTTATACACAAATGACAGACAAATCGAATCAGTTTTTACTGATTTTATGCTGAACAATGTTGATGTTGACAGCGAAAGTTTCAGTTTAAAGCATTTTCCGCACGACACTTTAGCGTCAATCAGTTACACATCAGGCACATCAGGACACTCAAAAGGCGTTATGCTGACTCACGGCAACTATGCAACAAATGTTGAATTTGGAACTGAGGTGTTACCATTCAACATTGGCGACCGTGTGGTGTCGCTTTTGCCACTTGCCCACGCCTACGGAATGGCATTCGAATTTCTTACTGAATTTGTATGTGGCTGCCACATAACATTCCTTGTTAAAGCGCCTACGCCACAAATTATTATGCAAGCATTTGCCGAGATTAAACCTCGACTAATAGTTATTGTTCCGCTTATTATCGAAAAAGTTTACAAAGCAAAAGTAAAACCGGCTATCAGCAAAGGATTGCCGAAATTTATAGA
>CALBPW010000012.1 GCA_937899145.1 uncultured Bacteroidota bacterium | reverse complement strand
GGATAAGTATTGAAGATGTGATTTTTGATGATAAAGACCCCGCAAAAGTTAAATTGAAAATAACTCCCAATGAATCAGGAATTTACAAAATTGTTGTAAATGGCATTACAGATGCTAATGGAAATCATATTAATGAGCAGGCTGCCGAATTTAACTATATAGCACCAGCCCAACCTTACGATTTGGTTTTCAACGAGTTAATGTTGGACCCCACACCAGTTGTCGGCTTGCCAAACTACGACTATCTTGAAATTTACAATCGTAGCAATTCCGCCATTTCGCTTGACGGCTGGACTTTAGACATTAGTGGCACAATCCGGCAAATTCCCGATTCCATAATCAAAAGTGGCGAGTATCTGATACTTACAAGTCCGGCAGCCGTTGATTCTTTGAACATTTATGGTCATGCGATTTCAGCCATTACAACAACCCTTTTAACCACTACAGGCCGCACTTTGCGCCTAATTTCACCCGAAGGCGCCACCATTGACAGCTTGACTTACACCGCAAAATCAATTATCGAAAAAAGCAAAAACAATGGTGGTTGGGCTTTTGAACGCATCGATCCAAATAACTTTTGCGGAGGTTGGAGCAATTGGGCTTTTTCAGTTGATGAACGAGGAGGCACCCCGGGACAGCAAAACTCAGTATATAGGAATAATATTGATAATGAGCCTATTAAGATAGTTGGCTTTATTCCTTACTCGTTAGAAAAACTTAAGATTGAACTATCAGAAGTACCTACTACTCAAACATTGGGTTTGATGTCGAATTTTACAATAAAAGGAATCGGCAATCCAATCGGATACGAAATTGACGGCACAACACTTACTTTAACATTTGCCCGAAAATTTGAATCAGACACACATTTAGAATTAAAAATCGCAAACCTTGAAGATGCTTGTGGTAATGTAATGACCGACACGGTTTTGCGATTTTCTTATCATAATGTAGGACTTTACGAATTAGTCATCAACGAGATATACGCAACACCCTCCGACAATGGGTTATTGCCTGATTATGAATGGGTTGAAATATACAATCGTAGTAATTTCGACATCTTTTTGAATGGATTTTCACTTGGCGTTGGCACAAAAAAATATACCATCGAAAGCGGCTCAATCGCTGCCGGCAGTTACGCAGTGTTAGCAAAATCAACAATTGCGGACAGTTTAACAAACTTCGCAAACGTGATTGGTGTAAAATCAATGCCAACATTAGCAATGTCGGCAACGCTTGCAATCTACAATAATGCCGATGAAATTGTATGCCGAACGGCTTACTCAAATAGCTGGTTTACCGACGATTTAAAAGCTTCAGGAGGTTGTAGTTTGGAACGTATTGATTTTGACAATGCTGACGAATCGGTTGCGAATTGGGCACAATCAGAAAACCCGAAAGGCGCAACACCTTGCAACCGCAATTCAGTGCATTTTTCAAATCCCGACACTGCGCAGCCCCAACTATTGCAAGCAGTTCCAATAACAAGCAAAAAACTGCATTTGATTTTTAGCGAGACAATGGACATTGCCCCAACTGATTTGCAAAAAATTGATATTCAACCAAATATTGGAAATCCGACAAAGTTGGAATTGCTTTCAACTTCACTATCCACCATTGTAGCAACCTTTGCCACCGATTTAATTGAAAATGAGGTATATACAGCAGCTATAGATTCCACTTCAACCGATATTGCAGGCAATCTGGTTGGTAACCGCACCTACACATTTGGTTTGCCTCAAAAAGCCGAAGTTGGCGATATTGTGATAAACGAATTATTGTTCAATCCGTACTCTGGTGGCAGCGATTTTATCGAACTTTATAATCGCTCAGATCACCCGATAAATATTGCTGATTTTATGACAGCATCACACGTTGACGGAAATCTAAAAAATCCGAAACGCATTGATTCACCAGGATTTGTTTTAATGCCAAATTGCTATGTCGCGATTTCAGCAGACATTGAAAATATCAGCAGCACCTACAATTGTGGCAATCTGTATCAAGTTTCAGCATTGCCATCGATGCCGGATAACGCTGGTAACGTGGCACTTATAGACACAGCCGGTAATATTTTTGATGAAGTTTCATACACAGATGATATGCACTTTGCACTATTAAAAGATTTAAACGGAGTAAGTCTTGAGCGCATCGATTTTAGCCAGCCATCTGATAATCAAGCAAATTGGCATTCAGCGTCGCAACTGGCCGGCTGGGCAACTCCCGGACTTCAAAATTCTGTTTACAAAAACATTACAACAGAATCAACTGAGCACATTTTGTTAAATAATGAAGTTTTTTCACCCGACAATGACGGCTTTGACGACCAATTAGAAATCGCCTACAATTTTGATGTTGCCGGATACGTTGCCAATGTTACAATATTCAGTGCTAAAGGGCTGAAAATGCGCACTTTAATCAGCAACGAATTACTTGGCACAAATGGTTTTTGGGCATGGGACGGCCTCGACGATGATAAACATCGCGTGCCAACTGGTATTTACGTAATTTATTGCGAGCTTTTCGACCTTGACGGACATGTCAAAAAGGAGCAAAAAGTTTGCGTTGTATCAAGCAAAATGGATTGATTATCTCTTACATACTAACCTTTAACTTACAATTCAGCCAAATCGCGAATGACTTTTGAAGCGCAAAAAATGCCAAAAAGTGCTGGCATATAAGATATTGTGCCAACGGTTGATTTCTTGTTTTCTTCATCATCAACTTCAACAACTGCCGATTTTTCAGTCAATTCCGATGAAAAAACCACTTGTACTCCACACTCAATTCCTTTGCGATGCAAGCGTTTGCGAATGGAGCGCGCAAGTTTACAATTATACGATCTGCTAATATCTGCGATTGAAATTTTAGTGGGGTCGGTTTTGCCACCTGAACCCATACTGCTAACAATTCGTAGCCCTTTTTGCAAACAATGGTAGATTAAAAAAACTTTCGGCGACAACGTATCAATGGCATCAACCACGTAATCATACTCATTATCAAGCAATTGTACCATTCGTTCATCTTTCAGAAATTCGTTTATTGCAATCAGCTCAATGTTTGGATTAATATCGCGCAAACGTTTTGCCATAACTTCAATTTTTGGTTTCCCGATAGTGCTGTGCAAAGCCGGCAATTGTCTGTTAATGTTTGAGTCAGTAACAACATCAGCATCAACAACAGTCATTTTGCCGACACCAGCACGCGCAATCATCTCGGCTGCATAAGCGCCAACTCCGCCAAGACCAACTACCAAGACATGTTTTTTAGCTAATTGTGCAACTTTCGCGCTACCCAATAAAAGTTCGGTTCGTTCTAACCAACTGCTGCCCATCTTTCTCCGAAAATACGAGTTAAATTACTGAAAATTATTTGTTTAAGTTCTTCTATGCTGACATTTTTTATTGATGCGGCTAATTTATAAATATTGCTGATTGAAACTTGCTGCGTATCGGTTTCTAAAAAAATGCAATCGTTTGGAATTTCAGCAAAAACCGATTGCAAATTACTATCAACAAACAATTTAGCGCCAAACGACAGCATAGCGCCTTTCGCAATTAGTTGTTGTGCGATTGTTGTGTTACCATTGAATCCATGGAAAATAAATTGCACATTTTGTTTTCGATTTAAAATCTGCAAAAAATCAGAATACGCTCTTACACAATGAATTACAAGATCGGAAGAGCACACGTCTGAACTCCAGTCACTAGCTTATCTCGTAT
>CALBPW010000011.1 GCA_937899145.1 uncultured Bacteroidota bacterium | reverse complement strand
CCTGAGGCACAAGCCACAATGCTGGTAAATTGATGCCGTTTTATTTCACCCACCATTTGCTTATAAAGTTGGATGTCAGAAGGTTTTCCATCGGTCATCAAAAACAACAGTGGCATCCAGTCGCCTTTCTTTTTGGGGGTGCCCATCTGCACCTCGCTATCATACATTTTGCAAAGCAACTGCAAGGCAGCACCAGTGCTGGTTGGTCCCGATTCTGGCGTAACAATATCAGGCAATTGCAAATCGGCAAGCGGTGTCAGCGGTACAAGCTGCTTCACCTCACTGTCGAATGTTATTATGCTGATACACACCGTTTCAAGAGCGTAAGGGTCTTGGCGAAGGGTGGCGACCATATCCGCCATCCCCACCTTGACCGATTCTATTGGTTCACCTCGCATCGAGCCAGATGTGTCTATCAGAATATATACAGGTAGTCGTCTCATTTAAAATGACCTTTCTGTAATTAAACCACGATGTTCACTTCTGGTGGCGGGGGCGGCAATTCGCTCAACGCTGACACTTCGCCTCCGGTTTCTTCAACCGATTTGCTGCTTGTGCTAATCGAAGCGGTTACCCATTTGAAGAATTGTTTGAGCGATGCGCTGTCGGCGGTATCCAATTGCACTACACTTTCTGTTATTTGCTTCAGGGTGTCGGTGCTTGCGCCTTGTCCTGCGGCACACGCTACCACAACACCGAATTTGCGTTTCTTGAACTCGGCAAGACCTTTACTTAAATCGTCAGTTGGGTTTCCATCGGTAAGAATGAACACCAAAGGTCGCCAGTCGCCTTTCACATCGGCTGTGGTTTTGGTTACTTCAGCATCGGCTTTCTTTGCAAGCAATTCCAACGCTTCGCCCAAAGCGGTACAACCATTGGCTTCAATCTGCGGCACTTGGAATGCCGACAGCTCGGTCAACGGTGTGATTTGTTGTGCGTTAGAACTGAAAGTAATGATACTGATGTATGCCGTTTCAAGAGCATACGGATCTTGGCGAAGGCTGGCAATTAATGTCTGCACTCCGTTTTTGACTGCCTCTATCGGCTCTCCAAACATTGAGCCGGAGGTGTCAAGTAATAGATAAACAGGTAATCGTCTCATCTGATTATAAATTATTGTTAATGTTTATTTTGAATAGTCTTTTGCCACTCTTGCAATTGTGCTTACAATGAATGGGTCATCGAAAGCATCACCAATTGCAGCGAACTTCCATTCACCATTGTAACGGTAAAGTTTGCCCATTATCAATGCGCGTTTGCCTACACATTCCGTCTTGGTTGCTACATCGTATTTTGCAAAAACCTCACGAACCTTTGAAGGTGTACCTTCATACATTCTGATAGATGCGTAAGGAATTCCCGAAAAATCTCCCTTATAATCATCATTATTATAGATGTTAAGGAAGAAAACAATGGAATTAATTTTACTGTCTACTCGTGCAAGGTCAACGGTGATAATCTCATTGTCAAGACCATCGTCACCATCCTGGTCGCCTGTCAAATCGTCGCCTGTATGATGTAATGCCTTGTCGTTAGAGTCGAGTTTTCCTTTTGGCAATTTGAATTTTGCCATATTGTAAAGTGGCGAATAGATATAATCTACGACTTTGCCATTCGCGTCAAACATCATACAACTCAAATCCAAATCAACATCAACAGTTTTTGAACCTAATCCAAAGAAGGTTTTCTGAATGATTGACCCCCAATTGCAACCAACACAGAAGTTTGTCAGCTTAGCACCACTTTCCTTCTCAAGGTTGATGCGCTGCCCTTTTTCTAATCGTATTGCCATAACTTTATTTTTTCAGATAATAATTTTTAATAGATTATACAATCCAATAATGAAATCTACCGCACCGCCTATAATGGCTCCGTACCAAAGTATGTATTTACCACCGTTGGGAGCTACAGAATATGAGGCCCTTGTAACTGCTATGCCACCTATGCAGAAAAGGGCACCAACAACTATATTCTTTATGGCATTCTTTATAACACTTTTTCTCTCTTCTTCAATGATTTTCCTACAATAGTTAACCACATCGCGAGCATCGTCTTCCGAAAGTCCGTTTTCTTCCAGTTTTTTCTGTACTTTATATGGTGACCATTCATTTTTTGTTAGTCGCTCTATCGTCCAGTCTTGCCAAGTTTCGCGTGTATACTTTCCA
This sequence comes from uncultured Bacteroidota bacterium, assembly GCA_937899145.1. Classification (GTDB taxonomy): domain Bacteria; phylum Bacteroidota; class Bacteroidia; order Bacteroidales; family SZUA-534; genus RUG13583. The sequence goes on along the minus strand of CALBPW010000011.1, from coordinate 1,429 downwards.
GCCATAATGAAATGCTTGTTTGGTCATCCGACATATTTAGCAACCAATTCTTCCAGTCCGCCTTTGTGTCCTACACCAGTGGCTTGCACTTTCCAACCGCCATCTTTGCGGTAGATGCGGCAGAACTCAACCGACGCGCAAGTGGAAAAATCTTCAGTCAAGTCGTAGATATATTCGCCTTCACCATCAGCCTCTTGACCTGGTTTGTAAAGTCGGACGTATGCTCTCTCCACTTGTCCGAAGTTCTGTTTGCGCTCTTGCCATTTGTGAATGCTTACGCAGATAAGGATTTCCTGAACTTTACTATTCACCTTCGACAGGTTGATGTCCATAGTTTCGTCATCTCCATCTTCCGATGTTGCTCCATCTTCGTCATCAATCGAGCCGATAACCGATAATTCAGGGTCAACAGGCCGCGATTCGTGGCGCATAGCATCATTACTGCTCCACTCATTGCAACTGACAATTTTGTTGAGGTTTGACGGCCGTACTCTTTTCTCCGAGTTGTAAAACACTAAATAATCATCGGTGATTATTTTTTTGTTCGCACCGATTAGGAACGCTGAAACATCCAAGTCAAAGTCATCGTCTGACGACTTGTCTTCTCTAACATCCCATCCAAGCCCAACGTGAAACACATCCATATTCAATTGGGCGTTCTGACCTTTTTCCAGATTAATCATACCCTCTTCCAGTTATAATCCTGCAAAATCCCGGAACAGGCTATTAATACTATTTGAATGAAATGGGTATAAAAACAAAAACGTGGGATTTTCCTTGTCAGCTCGTCCCACTCTCAAAGGCCTTGGCCTGCCCATCCCGTCAGAACGAGCAACACCGAAGCCCACGCTTTATGTATAAACAGCCAATGCTGGCGCATGGCAATTTGAATACACATACTCGCAGACATCACCGTGTTGCTTTGCTATTTGACGGGATTTGAAACGGCCAAGTTTCTGAGAGTCAAAGACAAAGCGTAAAGTAACGCCTTATTTATATACCGATTTTCCAACCTCAACATTGCTGTTTTCGGCTGAAAAACCATTTGTAAAGTTATAGTTTTTTGTTTTCGGTAAACACTCTTGGAATTTTTTTGTGAGCAAATTTTGAAATGATAAAGCCTTAAAAGCTTAAGTAATCGGCTCTGATTCAATATTTAACATCTGAATTTATCGAACCTTGCGCTTCGGAATTTTCATTCCTCAAATGCCGATTACGCCATAGGTACGGCTTATAATGTGCAACCGGAATGACTGCCGGATAAGGTTGTTTGCAAATAGCGATGTGTACGAAAGTTGTAAGCCGAAATAACTACACCCCCGCTACTCCTTCTCCCACTCCGAAATCTCGCATTCGTGAGTTTTGTCATCTTTATAGTTGATAGCGACAAACAAAATTTTGCCTTTGTAGTTATCAAACGGTCGGAAAT
>CALBPW010000010.1 GCA_937899145.1 uncultured Bacteroidota bacterium | reverse complement strand
CCATGGCACCGGAACACCAAACAACGACCTGTCGGAAGGCACTGCGTTGCGACGGATTTTTGGCAACAATGTGCCTCCGTTTAGCTCGGTAAAAGCCTTTATAGGGCACACGCTTGGCGCATCGGAAGGCATTGAGGCCGTTTATTCGGCATTGTCGGTAAGCTGCGGTTACATCTATCCGAATTTGAATTTCGGCACTGAAATTCAAGAAATCAACCTCGCTCCTGAAACAAAATTCAGCGAAGGAAATACAATTCGCAATGTGCTTTCAAACGCCTTTGGCTTTGGAGGAAACGATACAACGTTGGTGTTTTCAAAATATTGTTAAATAAACGTCTTGAAAATGATACCGGTTTTCATTAGCAAATGTAGTTCGATAGCACCCGACAGTACAATTGTCGATGATAGAATGCCAGCCGTTGAACCCGACTATAGAAACATCATCACCGACGCCACGCTACGCCGCCGTATGAGCCGATTTGTTAAGATGGGAGTGGCTTGCGGATTGGATTGCATTGGCGAAACACCTGCAAACGAAATTGATGCCATAATTACCGCTACGGGGCTTGGTTGTTTAGGGGATACGGAAAAATTCCTTGATTCAATTATTGTTAATAACGAACGATTGCTAAATCCAACTCCATTTATTCAATCGACATTCAATACAGTTGGAGGACAACTTGCATTGATTAAGGCAATTCACTCATACAATGTAACATACGTGCATCGCGGACTGAGTTTTGAGAGCGCGCTAATTGATGCGATGCTGCAAGTAGCCGATGGCGCACGAAATGTGCTTGTTGGAGCTGTTGACGAAATTACAACTTCGTCGTTTGATGTTCAAAAGCGGCTTGGTTTGCTGCAAAACCGTCCACTTGGCGAAGGCGCGCAATTTTTTATGTTAAATGGCAATAAAAAGGAAGCAATAGCCATTTGCGATGTTGCAACATTTAGCAATTCAATTGATTTTTCAGTCGAGATAGACAAATTCCTACACCGCAATAATTTTAAAATCAGTGATTTAGATTATATTCTAAATGGCAACGAAACTATAACTCACAAATTTGAAAATCTGCCGGTAGTTGATTTTAAGAAACAATGCGGTGATTATCAGACAACTACGGCTTTTGCGCTCTACTCGGCAGTACAATTAGTACAAAACAAAAATCAGTGTAACGTGCTGATAGCTAACACGTACCAAAATATAAATCATTCACTTATATTGCTCCGCAGCGTAAAATGATTATTCTGCTGATTATCATAATTTTAGGTTTTTTGTTTTATGCATCGTATAGCATAAAATCGCAAATTTATGTACGTGCGCTTTGTCGTGTCAGAACAGCGGAAAACATTGTTTATCTGACATTTGACGACGCTCCTGATGCCGTGCAAACCCCAAAAGTTCTTGATGTGTTGAAGCAAAATAACATTAAAGCGACTTTTTTTTGCATTGGTAGTAAAACAGTTGGCAATGAGCAAGTTATAAAACAAATTATTGTTGATGGACATCAGATTGGGAATCATAGTTTTAGCCACAAAAATACATTCCCACTTTTAAGTAGAAAAAAGATGCTTGCCGATGTCGAGCTTTGTCAACAGACATTAAAAAAAATAATTGGTTGTGAGCCAACATTTTTTCGCCCGCCATTTGGAGTAACAAATCCACATGTTGCGTGGGTTGTAAGAAAAACCGGATTAAAGGTGATTGGTTGGACCATCCGCAGTTACGACACGAATGCTGTAAATCAGCAAAAAATTGTTGACCGCATTGTGCGACAATTAAAATCAGGAGCAATAATTTTACTTCACGACCGGTTAAATGGTAGCGAAACACTTTTGCAATCGCTTATTGATGAAATTCGTGGAAAGGGTTTTTTATTTGGTGAACTTAAAGTATAAACAATTAAAATATAGCAAAATGAAACGTCTTGTCTCAATCTTTAGTTTATGTGTATTTTCAACCTTGGCACTTGCACAAATGCAGCCACTTGCCAATTTGTCGGAATTTGAACAGAAACTAAAAAACAACGTTTCCACTCTTACTTCCATCGAGTCTGACTTTTTGCAAATCAAGCATTTAGATATGTTCGACGAAGATGTGCGATCATCGGGTAAGTTTGCTTATCTGAAAGAAAACAAAATCAGCCTTAAATACACTAAACCGCTTGATTATCTGGTAGTTATAAACAACGACAAACTTAAAATTGTTGCCGATGGCAAAAAAAGCGTAATGTCGCTTGGCTCAAACAAAATGATGACAGGCATGAAAGACATGATAACAGCTTGCATGGTTGGCGACCTGAACAGAATGAAAGACGGTTACATTATTGATTATAAGGAGAATACGGCATATTATCAGATTACAATCACACCAAAAAGCCAGCTCGTGCGCGATTATGTGTCAAGTATTCGCATATTGCTAAACAAAACCAATATGTCGGTTGACGAACTTTATATGTTTGAAAATGAGGAAGATTATACAAAGTATATTTTTACCGCTAAACGCTTCAATCAAATAAAAGATGAAAGTATTTTCAACATCAATTAAAATTGTGTTATTGCTAATTGTTTGTTTATCAGTTGGTTTTGTGTCGGCACAACCAGTTTTTACGCCAAGCAAAAGCGGCAAATACAATATGCAAATTGATGTTAGGAAAAATCACTTGAGCGGAATGTTGATTGCTCGCCCTACAAGCAATGGTGCGCGAACTCTTTTGGTTTCTTATTTTGGCTTGACAATTTTTGATTATACGCTAACCAAAGATTCGCTGCAAGTGAATAATAGTATTTCAGTTCTGCG
>CALBPW010000009.1 GCA_937899145.1 uncultured Bacteroidota bacterium | reverse complement strand
GCGACCACCGAGATCTACACTCTTTCCCTACACGACGCTCTTCCGATCTATAATCATTTTTCATATTTTTATTTTCATCAACAGGATCTTTTTTCTTATCTAATTTTGCTTTTATTTTCAAAAATTTTTTTTCCAAAATTTTATTTTTATTAATAATATTTTGAAAATCGTAAATTTTATTTGTCTCTCTTTTGTTTTCATATTTGAAAGGTTTATGCACTTTAACTTCGTAAGAATTAAAACTGTTATCTTTATTTTTTTTTACTTTTTGTCCTTTTTTATAATAAGCCCTCATTCTATTATGTAAAATTTCACTCATTTTTTCTACTCGATTTATTTCTGTTTGTAATTGATTAATAACATTTTGATTTTCCTCATTTATTTTTGTAGTTGATTCAATTTTGTCTTTCAATTCTTTATTTTGTACTTCAGTTGCTGTTATTAATTTCTCAATTTGTCTCACGGTTGATAAAGGCTCGTAATAAACTTTATCTGGACCTTTTTGTGTATTACGTACCGACGGCAACTACACTACACTCGGCAAAAAAATTAACGAAGATTGGCCTGAGCTGAAACTTCACACCACATACGCCTCAACCGAGATGCAATCGTCGTTTACCGATTGTGAGCAATACAACGGCGGACACGCACAACCCGAACTGATTATTGTAGAATTTCTTGACGAAAACAACCGTCCTGTTGGCGAAAACGAGGCAGGCGAGGTTACCATAACATCGCTTGGCGTTGAGGGAATGCCACTGCTACGCTTCAAAACCGGTGACGTTTGCTATCACTACAACGAGCCATGCGAATGCGGGCGCAACACAATGCGCCTAAGCTCAGTTATAGGGCGCAAAGGTCAGATGATAAAATACAAAGGCACAACACTTTACCCGCCTGCATTGTTCGATATTCTGGACGGCATTCACGATGTCCGCAACTATGTGGTTGAAGTGTTCACCAACGAACTTGGCACCGATGACATCAAAGTGCGCATTGGCGCAACTCGCACCGATGACGCTTTTGCCAAAGAGATAAAAGACATCTTCCGCTCAAAAGTGCGCGTGGCGCCAGCCATCAGTTTTGAATCGCCCGAATACATTACAAAACTGCAATTCCCCGAAATGAGCCGTAAGCCAGTGAAATTCTTTGATTTAAGATAAAAACAGACTGCAATTGCGTTTAGTTGCTAAAAGATTAGAATTGTAAGCAAAAAACAGCTGTCGCCGTTGAAACAAAATTCTAATGGCGACAGACTATATTATGAAAATAAAAGTTTTACTTTTTCAAGTTGACCAGTTTTACGGCAACTTCCGAAAATGATTTGTCGATTCGTCCCGGTACGGTGTAATCGCCATTGCCGTCAACTCTATCAACTTTGACACTGAGAACAACGTTTTGTGTTGATAAATCGATAATGTTAATCTGTCCGGTAATTGCCCAATACATTCTGCCCCACATGCCGCCACCTTGGTGTTGCTCAACATTTTCAACAACAAACACCATCTTGTATTTCGATCCGGCATCATCAGTGAGTTTCAGTCCTTTCGATGCAGTATTGAATGCGTTTCTAAAATATTCAACAGATAGTCTGACATTCTCATCGTACTTTTCGCCGAATTTGTCTTTGTAGCTAATTCCTTTTTCCCAACGGGCGTTTGAATAATCAAGTTCCAGAATGGCGGAAGTTGTTTCTTTCAGCACATCTTTGTTGCCCAAAGTAACTTTTACACCACCTGCAAACGCGTTTGTGAACAAAAGTGTCATCACAAATATTGACAGTAACTTCTTCATTGTGTTCAATTTTTAATTTCCAAGTACATAAAATTCATTTTTTTATGTGTCAACAAATAAAAATGCACTCATTAAAAAAAAGCCTGACACTATTGAGTCTTTTTCCTACTAAAAAATGAGTACAACACTTTTCTTTATACTCTCATTTTAACTGTAGATTATTCAAAAAACAACTCAAAGTTAATATCAATAATTAAAATTCCAAGTATGAGTTTGTATTTGTATAACTGGTGTTTTGCTACTATAAATAGTATGACCGCTATTTTTGAAAAAAAACAGAAATGGATTTAGCAACTTTGGGGAGGAACATCGCCCGCGTGAGAAGACATCAAAACTTGACTCAAGAAAATGTTGCCTTTGATTTAGAGATTTCAAAAACAGCATATTCCAAAATCGAGCGTGGTGAGACAAATATTTCCTTTCTCCGCCTTGTCCAGATAGCCGATTATTTTCACGTTGACATCAGCGAGTTTGTGAAGGGCAGCACATCGGATATTGATTTACAAGAACTTGCTCGCAACATTGCCCAAATAAAAAGTGATATTCATTCCATCAAGACGGCTATGGAGATTTAATGGGTTGGGTTAATACTTTAAAGCAACAGCAAATCTTAAACTCGGATATTCAAAACCCTTTCAAAATCTGATACATAAAAATGCACTCCTCATCGTAGGCAGGCTTGATATGGCCGTAAACAAACCGCTCATCTGCTTTTGCGAGACGGACAAACCCAAACTTATGAGACTTTCTTCAAGCAAGGCGTAGATACATAAAAAGTCTTGAATAGAAATAACATTGACGGTAGAGTCATTTAATACTCGTATGCAAAAATTTTGTGTCCGAACACTGGCAGATACATCACACTTTCGCTTTGTTTTGAAGTTTTTTCTCGATCAAGCGACGCTCTATTTCCGCCAATCGCTCTTTATACAAAAGTTCTTCTTCCTCTTTAATTTCCTTGTCGAGTTCAGTAAAATCGGATTTTGCACTGAAAAAGCGTACCAAAAACTTTGAAATTTCAGAGTTTGGATCTTCCTTAATGTATTCGGTATAACTTTTTTTGGTACATATCGCAAAGTTTTTCTGCAAAGAAAAAATGTTGATAACAAATGCAATAGCGTAGTTTAATGTAGTCTTTTTTGGTTCTGATTACCACCATCAGTAAGCGGTATCTACTAACTTCTTATTCCCACAACCATCAATTCTCTATTGTCAATTGGCGGTGCTTCTCCTCGCGCTCGTTTATGTAGTCGCTGATGTGTTCGCGGCGGCTTTTGGTGA
>CALBPW010000008.1 GCA_937899145.1 uncultured Bacteroidota bacterium | reverse complement strand
ACACAAGAAACCAAAGAGTGTAAAGAAATATTTCTCCGAAAGGAGAGAATTTTTGATGTGCAAAAATTTTGCCAAAAATTTTGTGTTCAAACTTTTATAAAAATTTTTGGCATGACGATGCGGATTTATTCTTCTCAAAAAAAAACGAATAACATATACAGATGTAAAAGAAAAAAATTACCTTGTGTGCCATAATGTGGTACGCATCTGTTTTATTTTTTTACGGATAGTATAAAATATTAAATTTGCGATAATCAGTTGGTTAGCACTGCATAATTTGTTTTTATGGATGGGAAACTCGAGCAATAATAACATAAATATGGGCGTTGTCTCAGTGTGGGCAATGGCTTTTGGTTGCATAATAGGTTGGGGAGCGTTTGTGTTGCCCGGCACCACCTTTATCCCTTCGGCAGGGGCAATGGGAACATTCATTGGCGTCATAATAGCCACACTGATAGGGCTTGTTTTTTGCTGCAACTACTCGTGGATGGTTCACAAGTTTCCGCACGACCGCGGCTCCTACGTCTATACCCGCAACATCTTGGGCGAAGACCACGGATTCTTGGCCGCATGGTCGATATTGTTAGCCTACATATCAATTTTGTGGGCAAACGTGTCGGCATTCACCGTTTTGTTCCGCTCGTTCTTCGGCAATCATCTTCAGTTCGGTTTCCATTATAATGTGGCAGGCTACGATGTGTATGGCGGCGAGGTGACGTTTACAATAGTCATCTTCCTTGTGTTGGGCCTGATGACATCGTTTTCGCATAAGATAGCCAACTTTTTACGCACATTTTTTGCCGTCACGCTGTTTGTGCCGGTGGTCATTTTGTTCGTCGGAATTTTGTATAATGGCTCTATATCAGAGATGTTTACGCCGGCATTCTCAAGTCGCGAGTCGATAAGTTTCCAGATAATGAACATAGTGGTGTTTGCGCCATTTATGTATGTTGGTTTTGAGGTGGTTACACATACCGTCGGGTTTGTTAAGTTCCCGGTGCGAAAAGTGTTCCGCATAGCCGCATTCGCCATCTTTACGGGCATGATTGTATACATCTTCCTTGCATTGACGGCAGTGGCCTATGTGCCAGAGGAATACGAGGATACAATGGCTTATATGGCCGACCTTAAAAACACACAAGGCTTGCATCAAATACCAGTGTTCTACAATGTGTATCGCATATTTGGCACGTGGGGGCTTGTGCTGATAGGCATTTCGGCATTTTCGGCACTGGCAACCGGCGTTTTGGGCTTCCATAGAGGCGCGGCCAGAGTTATCAAGATAATGGCCAAAAACAAAATTCTGCCCGAGCAATTGGCCGAGGTTAACAGCAGCAACGGCAAACCCGTAAAAGCCAGTCTGCTAATCCTGTTTGTATCAATCCCGATAATGTTTATCGGTCGCACAGCAATGTCGTGGAATGCCGATGTGGCATCGTTTGCGGCAAGCGTGGTATATGCCTACATATCGCTTTGCACGGTCAAAACAGCCAAAGAGAACAACCACAAAATTCTTTGGGTCTCGGGCATTGTAGGGTTCGTTATATCGGTAATAATATTCATATTCCTGCTGATTCCCAATATCTTTGCCATAGATGTGATAACCAAAGAGTCGTATCTGCTGTTCGCCTTCTGGAGCTTTATCGGCATGGTTTATTACTGGATAATTTTCTACCGCGACAAAGAATACCGCTATGGCAAATCGACAGTGATGTGGATTGTGATGATTTCAATCTTCTTCTTCTCCACAACAATGTGGATACAGTCGAGCACAAGCGACGAGATAAACAAAGTGTACTCTTCCGAAAGCGTACCAACAATATTAATGTATGGCGGAATACTGCATATAATTGTGGTTGTGATAGCCACCATATTCCTGTTCAGCTTGTTTACAATAATGATAAAACGCGTAAAAGAGAAAGACAACAGAATTGTGGTTATTGAAGAGCACCGTGAAGAACTGAAGGCTAAAAACGACTTGCTTGAACAATATAACAATAAACTTGCCGCTCAGAAACAGCAAATTGAAATGCAGAAAGACAAGATAGAGCGGCAGCGCGACGAGATACAATCGAGCATAACCTACGCCTACCGCATACAGCAGGCACTGCTTACGCCCGATGCCACCATCAACCGCATCTTCCCCGACCATTTCTTGTTCTACAAACCGCGCAATGTTGTCAGTGGCGACTTTTATTGGATGGAGCAGTTTGGCGACAACAAAGTGTGTGTGGTGGCGGACTGCACAGGACACGGCGTTCCGGGCGGATTTATGAGTATGCTCGGTATGACAAACCTCGACTATATTGTTAAAGAAGAACAAAACCCGAACATCATATTAGA
>CALBPW010000007.1 GCA_937899145.1 uncultured Bacteroidota bacterium | reverse complement strand
CAAAGCGGATGTGGCTTTGTGGCCATTGCTGGGCGATTGTTTTCCGCCATACAAACAGTATCAGCAATGTGAACAGTAGCTTATAAAACCATGTCGCGCAATAGAGCAGACACAGCAATAATAAAACCGAAAAAATGATTCTCTTTATCATAAATCCTCGATACAATACGCATTTGTTTCCGCGAAGTTACGTGAAAACAATGCTGTCGATGCTCTAATTTGATATAGCAGAGGCCGTCGTTGCGGAGTAGAATTCGACAAGAGAACGACGATATTATATTCAGTCAATTAACCTTGCTAAAATATTTTTCATTTCTACATTGTTTATTTGCGTACGGAATTTTACATCAAAACCATCTAATTGCAGTTGTTCAAAAAACTTTTCGGCACAGTCAATGCGAATTTGCTCCGTCGGGCGCAACGATGATTTTCCTTCAACTCCTTTGGTCTCAATAATTACATTCAATTCCTTTTTGCCGTCTTTGCGTTTGACAACATACATAAAATCAGGACTGTAATTGTCTATAACTGTCGGAATTGCAATGCTGCGACGGGGAATTTTACCAAATACTATCACATCCTCAACATTTGCCAAAATGTTTTTCTTTTCCAATTCCGAATCGAAGGCGATGCTCTCATACAAATAATTTGCGGCGACTTTTCCTCCAACAACATCAACCCCTATTAAACCTTGCGCTATCTCATCTTTCAATTTGCCGTTTATGTCTGTCAACGCAGTTTCCTTTGAATCGTAATGCGCTTGTTTATAATTTAATAAACCTTTTACATTTCCAATTTTCCAATCATTGAACTGGCTTATGAAATTTGCCATAGAACTTTCGTTGATTAGAGAATCCGAGAATGGTGGGTATTTCTTAAAATATTCAACAACCTTATTGTGAATGAGTTTTATAGGCAACGAAGTGGCTTTGCTGATACGTTTTAGGAACTCATTGTAAGCAATACTTTTGCCCACCATAAAATATTGTGCACCAGCCTCGCTTACAATGCTTGCTTCGTTATCTGACACCGACAACGCTTCTCGTTTGCTCTCTACCAATACATAATCAAAAGCGCCTTCCTCTAAATGAAAATCTGCTTCAATTTTTTTATTCAATTCATTCTCGAAAAATATCACATAACGCCGATTAATCTTCTTCCACAAATCTTTCAATTCCTCATATTGCTTCGCCCTGATTTTAACCATATTGGTGGCTTTCTTATTGCGGTCGATTACTTTAGAAGATTTAAGACCTTCGGCAGGCTTGAACTCTGGATAATTCTCGTAAAATTCTGTTATATTGTCCGTTATGATATTTTTGTCCGTATCGACATATTGTTTTGTAAGAAGTTCAATAAACAATTTTGTTTTATCCGAATTCCGTTCTTGCGCCACTTTTTCCAATTGTTCTTCTGTGATTTTCAGTGCAATAACAGCAGACGCATCACCATTAATCTCTGCAACCAGCCTGTTGGCAAAATCAGCCTCCTGAAAATCCACAATATAATTGAGAGTAAATTCCTCATTGCTGATACGGTTTCCAAACTCATCGACAGGCAGACGCAAACCGCGGCCAACTTCTTGAATTTTAGAATTTTCACTACCCGACGAACGCAATTTTGTAATAGTGAAAACATTAGGATTATCCCATCCCTCTTTCAACGTCCATTTCGAGAACAAGAAACGGCGTACATTCCAATTCCCATTAGAATCTTTAAAAGATAAAAGTTTCTTTTTATTTCGCAGAATATCATCAACTTCGTTTGCAATTGCCTCATCGCTATCGCTATTGTCTTGCGCAAAATAACCTGCCGAACATTCATTTATGTTTTCCAAACTGGCCTTCAGGAAATCGGAATAATCTTTCGAATTATTTTTCTCAAGTTCTGCTTTAATTTGTGCTTTTAAAAGTTCATTAAAACAATCACGCAGCCAGGCATTTTCACCATTTTCATTGCCTCGGAACGACTGAATATCATCGATAAAGAACAATGCCAAAGTTTTTATGCGTTGCGACCGATTGAAATTAATGCGTTCTGTATCAAAATGACGTTCTATGGCTAATTTCATCATAGCCTCCTGGTATGATTGGGCAAAACAAGTAACACAAAATGCCTCGTTTCTGCGTTTGGTTTGTCCATTACTGAACTCAACAAAATCTTTTCCAATATTTTCAATGGTCAATTCCGCCATTTCTGGTGAAATCATTGCCAAACTGTCACCTTTAAATAATTTGTAACTTTTTGTTTGACTTTCTTTTACAAAATTGAACGTTACTGCTGACTTGCTTTCAATAGATGTGAGTTTTATCAACTCATTTTTCTTGTCAGGACTATCAAAATGCTCTTTTGCAACACCTTTTATCAGATTTTGATTGAATGCCGTGCACGAATTGAGATTGTATAGCAAATTCAGATAATCTTTTTTCACGACTTTGTTTTTGCCCTTGCCTTCGGTTATTTCGGGAAATGTGGCGCCAAAGCGAATGATACATTGAGGGCTAATCTGTTCGATTATGTTTTTGTATGCCTTTTGGTCACGAGAGAAACGGTGAGGTTCATCAATAATCACAAAAGGCCGTGCGGCTTTCATAGCATCAAGTGGACGGTAAAAACCTTGTACTCCGAAATCATAGTCGTTGCGGGTGAGCAAATTACCATTGGTGAGCAATTGCGAATTAACAAGCAAAACAAATATTTGTGTGTTTGTTTGATGCGAACCGTTAACAAAATCTCGCACAACCGAAGGAAAGAAACGCTTGCCTTTCTTTATTGTCATTGCTTTCAACACACACAAATCTATTTCCGCATTATAGCCGCAAGTATTAGAAAAGTGCCTTCTTACGTCACTATCCCCCAAAAATGCTTTTGCACCTTCTTTAATGGCAAGAGAAGGAACAGCAACAATGAATTTATTGACACCATAACGCTTATGTAGCTCATACATAGTATGAGCATAAACATAGGTTTTGCCTGTTCCTGTTTCCATTTTTATATCGATGTTTAAGCAATCGGCGCCAACAATCTGCCGACGATATTCTCCATCCACATTATATTTTCCGTCGTTTTGTATAGTTCGAATATTTTCGGCTATCCTAGTATCTGTCAAATCAATTTGTGGACACTCATACAATTGATTGGGCTCATTGAAACGCACGTTTTCAAAAACTTTCACAATGGCATCAACAGCACGCTGCTGGTGTTCCAGTCCTGATTGATATTTTATTTCCATAATGATTAGTTTTTAATACCGTACATCAATGTTAATATTCAGGTTCTTGAAACTATCTTTCAATGTATTGAGGTTTTTGTGTAACATCTCAGTCTGCGTAAACGTGAAACTGTAACCAAATAGCACAATGTTTTGCGGATTGAACGACGGCTCGCTATTGTATTTATCAATCAATGCTATAACTGCATTCTCATCAAAGCATTCACCACTAACAAAATATAGGTGGCTGCCACAATGATAGGCTGTATATTTTGCCAATTGCAACTCCACTACATTTGCACCAAACCCATAACCATCTTTCACACACCAAGTTTCCAAAACGGTTTCTTTGCCAAATTTCTGCAGAATATCGTCATCACTGAACATACTTTCTGGCTCGAATTTTTCCATTTTGTCAAGAGTGTTTTTGTCCACATTCTGCAATGTGTAATGTTTGAAGCCAAAATCTGTTGTTTCCAATGCTTTTCGCTTGTTTTCAATCTCTGCTTTCAAAGATTCAATTTCCTTTACCAAGGGGTTTTCTTCTTCAAACATACTTGTCTGTTTGCTTGCTTTGGCAAGTTTATCCTCTTTGGTTTTCAATTGTTTCTCTAATTGGGGTATTTCTTCTTGTATATCGGATTTGATTTTTGCGGCAGCACGACGAATGCGCTCATAACCAACATAATCAAGAGTATGTGGTCTATTTATACTATTACAAACCTCAATTGAGTTAACGATATACTCTCTATCGTCATCATTTGAATTTCTTATGCTGACGTCCAAATTTTCAGGTAGTTGAATTGCAATATATTTATAATTGCGATTAGGGTTCTTACTATTCGATAATAATACAGAATGAGCGGTCGTTCCTGAACCTGAAAAGAAATCAAGTACATAACAACCTTCCTTTGCTCCCAATTCCAAGATGCGATTAATCAAGCCAACAGGTTTTGGATTTGAAAACACAAATTTATTGTTAAATAGTTTTTTTAATAAGTCAGTGCCGTTAGAGGTTGTTTCTACGTCAGTCCATAGCGTTTTTGAAACGCAACCTCTTTCTTCAGCCTCCCAAATAAATCGTTTCCTTTGTGGACCTGCTTCTCCTGTCGCGCCAAAAACAATTCTGTTGTCTGCTAATAGTTTCTTGAAATGTTCATAATCATTTTTCCAACTTGAACCAGGATTCGGTCTATAGGATATGCCCGTTTTGGGATTTATTATTTCATATTGTTGGTTTTCGCGATAACCACCGACTTGGAATGGGTCAGCTTTCCAAGCTCCACGCGGGTCATTATCTGGATTTGAGAACCCTTCTCCATTATCGTCCAATCGAAATTCTGTTCGATTTTTAACAAAATAATTTTTGTTGGTGCAATATACCAATGTATGAGTGTGTGAAACACTGATTAATGCTGTATTTGTAACAGATTTAGTAGAATTCCAAATTATGTCACTTATGAAATTTTCCTCACCAAACACACTATCACACAGCAGTTTGAGATTTGCTTGTTCGTTATCATCAATAGAAATAAAAATCACACCGTCTTCAGTCAAAAGGTCACGAGCCAACATAAGTCTCGGTGCCATAAACATAAGCCAAGCCGAGTGTGAGGCAGAGCCACGCGTGCAAAGGTCGAGAATGCGTTTTGCTTTTTCTTCGCTCACCCCGAGTTTTGTTTGTAGTTGTTCGGTAGTGAAATTAAACTTGTCGTTATATACAAATCCATCAGAGCCTGTGTTATACGGCGGGTCTATGTAAATACACTTAACTCGCCCGCTATACGATTTCAGCAAATGTTTGAGTGCATCCAGATTGTCACCGCTTATGTAAACGTTTTGGCTATTAGCGTTTTCTGGCTGCACATTATGTTCAAGGTCGGGCTGAATTACAGTTTCAGTTTCGGTACAGGCAATGAGGTTGGCGTAGTTTTTGCCGAGAAAATTCAAATCGTAGCCTTCGCGTGTAATGTCGGTTTCTGGCAGAATCAGATTTTGAAATTTTTCAATATCAAATTTGCCGTCTTTGCTGAAGCATTGTGGAAAATCAGCGTGTAATTTCGCCAATACATTGTCGGTTGGTTTTACGTTTTCGTTTTGCGCCTTTATGTCTTTTATCATCGCCGTCGTTTTTTTGTTCGGCGATTCCCCATTCCGATTGTTAGCCTTGTATAAAACGAAAAACGTGGGAATCTGTTACTCGCTCCCACTATTCGAGGCTCTCGCATTGCCCACCATTGTAAGATTGAGCAACGTGAAAGCCCACGCAAGCGGTATGTATGTTACACACCCTAGACGATATGGCATAAAGCCACACCGATTAATGGTATGTAAACAAGCATAACCTACGGAGGCGTCCACCGCTGCTTTTCTCTTTGACAATGGTTTCAAAACTTGCGAGATTTCGAATAGTCAAAGGAAAACGTCAGTAAACGTCTTTCAATATGTCTGTTTTTCAACCTACATTGCTGTTTTTGTTGAAAAACCGCTATAAAATTATAGTTTTTTGCTTTCGGCAAAACATCGAGGGGGATTTTTTTGAGAGTGGCAACATTCTATTTCATCACTGCTTGCAAAATTTCCCTATTTTCGCAATTGATTTTCAAACGCATTTGAGATTCAAGGCTATGAGCAAATATGAAATACCATTCTTAACGGCTTGCATAAGCGCTTTCGGACAGCGGTTTGCTATGACACGGCAGGCTGCCTACCGCTATCTGCAAGAGCATAAGGGATTGGCATTTCTGATAGAATTCTACGATGTTGAACATCTACAATCGATTGACGATACAATTGATGACTTACTTATTGTATGTCAGCAAAATGGAGGCACGCTTGTATGAAACTATATCACGGCTCAAATACCGACATCGAATCCATAAATCTTTCGAAAGGCTTAAAACACAAAGATTTTGGAAAAGGTTTCTATTTGACACCCAACAGAGACACAGCTATTAGTATGGCAAATCACCACCAAATAGCCAATTATCTGACCGATTACGCATTGAGCGAATTAGTGCGTTACGAAATGGAAGATACGGGATGCAACATTGAACAAGCAATGGAACGGGTGTATAACTCACCTATAATAAATGCGTTACAAGATGAAGAAGGCGAACTTTATGTACAAAGTCCCGCCTACTTGTATGAACTAATGAACTCTATGCTGTAACAACTCCATCACCTTTAAAACTCAATTGACAAATCTATCAATCAGTTAATCCGTTAATCAATATATGAACATTCTTGAAACCAACGAAGTCAGCAAACAATATGGCGATTACAAGGCTCTTAACAAAGTAAGTATCAATATTGAAGAAGGCACAATATTTGGTTTACTTGGGCCAAATGGCGCTGGCAAAACAACGCTCATTCGCATCATCAACCAAATAACTGCACCCGACGAAGGCACTATACTTTTTCAAGGACACCAACTACAACCCGATGATATTCAGCAAATTGGCTACATGCCTGAAGAACGCGGACTTTACAAAAAAATGAAAGTTGGCGAGCAAGCCATCTATTTAGCTCAACTAAAAGGACTTACTAAAAACGATGCCAAACAACGCCTAAAAATGTGGTTTGAGAAATTTGGCATTGGCGAGTGGTGGAACAAAAAAGTTGAGGAACTATCGAAAGGTATGCAACAAAAAGTGCAATTTATAACAACCGTTTTGCACGAGCCAAAACTGCTGATATTTGATGAGCCTTTCAGCGGCTTCGACCCCGTAAATGCCGACCTGCTGAAGCGCGAAATTTTAGAATTGAAGAAAAATGGCGCCACCATCATCTTCTCAACCCACAATATGGCTTCGGTTGAAGAGATTTGCGACAGCATTGCACTTATCAATAAATCAGAAAAAATACTTGATGGCACTGTCAACCAAATTCGCCAACAATTTAAACTTAACTTGTTTGAACTGAGTTATATAGGCGATGCCGAAAAAATCAGTAAATTGGTAGAGCCACTTGCCGAAATCAAAAAACACGAGCGTGGAAGTATTAATCACCTTAGTGGCGAAATGCTACAAGGATTTAGTTATAATCAGTTGTTACAAGCCATTTTACCCGAAGCGCAAATTACACAGTTCAGCGATGTTCTGCCCAGCATGAACGACATTTTTATAAAATGTGTTAAAAACAACGATTAATACAAACCCAAAACTAAACAACAATGAGCAAGATATTAACAATAATTGAGCGAGAATATACAACCCGCGTAAAACAAAAAAGTTTCATTATAATGAGTTTACTTGGGCCAATACTATTTGCAGCAATAATGATTGCACCCACATTGCTAATGCAAATGGACGACACCGAAGTAAAAATTGTGCAAGTGGTTGACAGCACACATGTATTTGTAAACCAACTACCTGAAACCGAATACATAAAATTTGTTTACGCACCCGATGCCGACCTTCAACGCTACAAATCGGAATTTAAAGAATCAGGATTTTATGCCATACTCTACATAAGTCATAACGTTGTAAACTCAGGAAATGCCGTTTATCTGTACTCCGACAAAAACCCCAGCCTCGACCTTCGCGCACACATATCTAACAATATTGAGAAACGGCTCGAAACCGAGAAACTACGCGCTTGCGGTGTTGACCCTGCCATAATATCGGCAGTAAAAACTAACATCAATATCAACACCATAAAAATAACCGACGATGGGCACGAAGAAACTGACAATCTGACACTTAAAATGATACTATCAATGATTATGGGAATTGTCATCTACATGACAATCTTTATGTCGGGCAACCAAGTGATGCGTGGAGTTATCGAGGAAAAAACCAACCGCATTATCGAGGTTATAGTATCATCGGTAAAACCAATGCAACTAATGATGGGTAAAATACTGGGTGTCAGCCTTGTAACACTAACACAATACGCACTTTGGATTGTACTCACCATCGGACTTTACACAGCCATTGCCCCACTTTTAATGCCCGACACCGCACAAATTGAGCAAACAACACAACTAATGACAGTTGGTGGCAGTCAAGTATCGCAAAGCGAAGCAGCGCAAAACATTGATGCACAGAGCATTTTTAGCACATTCAGCAGTATTAATTTCCCTGTCATTTTGCTTTCGTTTTTGTTCTTCTTTTTAGGCGGATACTTCCTCTACAGCGCAATGTTTGCAGCCATTGGTGCAATGGTAGATAACGAAACTGATACACAGCAATTCATGCTACCAATCAGCCTACCACTAATACTTGCACTAATTGTACTAACAAGCACAATGACAAATCCCGACAGCACACTCAATTTCTGGTTGAGCATCATACCATTTACATCACCAATAATTATGCTGGCGCGCATACCTTACGGAGTGCCTTATAGCGAGCTATTTTTATCAGCATTTTTACTGATAATCACCTTTATTACAATCACTTGGATGGCAGGAAAAATCTATCGCACCGGAATATTAATGTATGGCAAAAAAGCAACTATGAAAGAAATTTGGCGGTGGATAAAAAAGTAGTTTATCAATCATAGCTTTAAACCCTAAATTCAAAAATTGGTACTATCTTGCGGAGTTAAAAACACATCTTTTCAAAAACGAAAAAATAATTGAAGCCATTCAAAAAACAGAAGGATACGGGCTA
>CALBPW010000006.1 GCA_937899145.1 uncultured Bacteroidota bacterium | reverse complement strand
ATAGGGTTATTTATTTCAATTTCTATATTTTTTGTCGAAAGATGTTTGGTTAAACTTTGATTATCTTGCTTATTAATTCTTAAATTAATAATCCTTTGTAGTATTTGGTAATTATTATATCTTTTGGTATAATATATCAACAAAACAGTAAATAATGAATGAAATGTGATAAATAACGAACAAATATTTGCAATGACATCCATAAGAACTTTTCTAGTTCTTTTAAATTCTGTTATCGTACCAGTTGATTCATTATTAATACAAATTATATATTTTATAAAAGTATTTTCATCTAAGCGCTCTGTGTCAGTAGTAAGCTCTTCCTCACTTATCAATTCCACATCTCCATTGGAATAGGCATCTTTTGCGTTACTATTAAATAAATTTGAAAATCCTCCGAATGATTCTCTAAAAATTATCGGATTCCATTCAAAAGAATATTCAGAAGCAGTAAAAAATCCAGGGACATAAGCCAACTCCCTTTCCTCATCTATTAATTGAATAGGGACATCATCTTGTTTATGTACTTCAAATTTTTTGGTTGATAGAGTAAAAGTATAACCTGTATATTCTGGCATTTCATCACTACAATCTTCAACTTGACATATAAAAACAATTTTAAAATTAAGATAATTAATATTTCTATCGAGTTTATATGTAATTTCTCCTTCGGAATAACTCCCATTGATCAATATTTTTTGATTAGAATCACGCACTAAATATCTTTCACTTAATTCTTCCTTAACACCTGATAATTTAATTGTGAATTCCATAGAAGGATTGTATATTTCATCCTCTGCAAGGGAATATTTTTTCTCATCATCTAAATAAACTGGGGAATATTGTATATCATATTTATCATTCTTAACGAATGTTATAATATAAACAAGTGAAATAAAAATCATAATAATTATGAATAGCAGGAATAAAATTCCTCCAAAATTGGTTTTGTTATTTTCTTGTCTATGAATAAATACATTTGGAGAATTTGCCAGAAAATCTATGGTATTCATTTTTTTTTATAAAGCCATTGATTTTTAAGATGCGTTTTATTGCTCTGATAATTTTAAATTTACCATCTGCTATTATTTTTTGTGTCAGTATTTTGTTATCAATATTGTAGGTTGCTTTTTTATTGCTGAAGAGCACAAGTGTGGTTTCGTGTTTTTTGCACAAATGGTTTAATAGGGCAGAAGCTACATGTTCAGCACCACCATCGGCCAAATGATTGATAAAAAACAGGATTTTCATTTTTCTATAACTTCTTCAATCAGTTTGTCCCATTTGGCAAAAAAAGTGTTTTTATCGAATTGTTTTGCTTTTTCGATTGCGCCTAATGACAATTTTCGACGTTTATTCTCGTCATCAATCAACATTTGCAGTTTTTGGGCAATGTCATTAATGTCTTCGCTTTTTGCAATCAATCCGTCTATGCCATTATTTATCATTTCTTTTGGTTCGCCTTCGCAATCGGTTGTTATGCAGGCACAGCCTTGGCTCATAGCTTCAATCAGGCTGTTGGGGCAACCTTCGCTTCGCGATGCCAAAATAAAGATGCTTGTTTTTTGCAAGATGTCGGCAATGTTATCGGTCCAACCGGCCCAAGTTACCCGCTCGTGTGGCAGACAGGTTAGTTCTTCTGCCAAATTACCGTATATTCTTCCGTAGATTTTTAAATCCCAATCTGGGTTTTGGTGTGCGAGTTTTGCCCATGCTTTCAGCAGTATGTCTAATCCCTTGCTGTGCCACCGCGTGTGTGGGGCAACGGAAACAATTGTTTTCTGGCGGTTGTCGTAGTCAGCGTAACTGTCGAACATTGTCGGATTGTAAATTGTAAGGCGTTTTTCGGGGAATCTGAACTTCTCGCAATCAGTTTTTGTTACAAAAACCACTTTGTCAGCCGCCGGGTATAAAATTCGGCGTAAAATTCGGTGTTTCAGTGATTTTTCGTGCTTGTAGGTGTTACGCTCTGAGACAATTATCTTTTTCTTGCAAAAAAGATTTGCTAATAAGGCGTAATTGTTTCCTGTTACAAGAAACGAGATTATAATATCAGGATTAACTTTTCGTATAGTTTGTGCCATTTTCAGAAAGCGAGGAGTTATTCTTGAAATGCCTCTTATCTTACATTTTATGCGATTGTCAATCAAATGTATACGGCTATCAAGAGGGTAAAATGGGGCTTTAAAATTATGCACAGCCACGTATGTGTCGTGTTTCTCACAAAAATGATTGAGCAGTATCGAAGCAACTCGCTCGGCACCGCCGCCATAAAGCCCGTGTATGAAAAATAGGATTTTCATTTTTTGCTGATTTTTCCAATCACATCTTCAATAATCCAGTTGCAGATGTTGATATTGAGATCGGAAGAGCACACGTCTGAACT
>CALBPW010000005.1 GCA_937899145.1 uncultured Bacteroidota bacterium | reverse complement strand
TCTTGCAACATTATCGGGGCGATATGCTATTTGTCGGCATCAATTATAGTGCTGACACTAAGGAACATAGTTGCAAAATTGAGAGGTTGAAAATTGAAGGGTGACGCCCAATGCGGCCGTATCTGGTGTAAAATGCTACTGGTATCACGATAACACTATACCCCGAACCGTTACCGGAACATCAAAAGTGATATATTGAAATGCGCAAACATTATTAAAATCAGTCAGTTACGAAACAATAGCTATAATTTATCCGCTGCAATATTTAACAAACTCTCAAAATAAAAGCCAACTCATTATTGAGTTGGCTTTCTGATTAATATTTAATGTTTAGAAATATTTAAACTCCCGGGCATTGGAAAGCACCCTCAGTAATTGTGATTTCATCACCAGATTTGTTTTTAAGTGTTGCAGTGAAAGTGCCTTTCAAATAGTTTATGTTACCAATTTGGGTAAATCCAGTAACAATAACTTCTGCTTTTGTTGAAGCATAAAAATCATCGCTGGTTGCATCAGTTGCAGCTTCAGATTTTTTGTAGATAATCATACAATTGGTTTCGACTTTTAGTGCATTTTTTGCTGTTTCTTCCAAGCTGCCATTTGTAAGATAATCAATAAGCAAATTTGTTGTGTTTGTTTCGGCTTTCAAGCTTAAAGCGTATGTGCCTTTATCTGCACCATTAAAGGTAACGGAGATAAATTGTTTTGCGCTATTCACACCATAAATAGTTGTTTTTGCATCGCTATCGCTAAGAATTTCGGCAAGTGAGAATTTTGAACCCGTTGCCGACTCAGTTACTGATGTGTTTGCAGCAGCAGTTGCTGAAAATTTCTCTCCATTAATTGTAGCAGTAATCGAAGCTAAACCCTTCACATCGTCATCATCATCATCGTCTTTGCTGCATGATGTAAACAAAGTGGCTGCTGCAAGGGCAAACGCCATAAATCCAAATGTTAATTTTTTCATTTTCTTAATAATTTAAAATTGTTAGTAATCGGTTTTTAATTGAAACCATATAATGCGAAAATAGCAACATTTTTAATATCATCAACAATGTTAAATCTTCTTTATTGGGCATAAGAACCAATTTTTTTTGTCAATTAAATACCAATCTATACCCGAATACCTATCAATAGCATATCGTCAATTTGCTCAACGGGTGTTTTTTGTGTGTCGGATTGTCTCCAATTGTTAAATGCGTCGAGTAGGATTTGTTTTTGCTCGCTAAAGGGTTTGTAGTAGTTGTCGAGTAAAATGCTGTACAGGCGGTGGCGTCCAAATTTTTCGATGCTTGAACTGTTGCGGAACTGGTCGGTTATGCCATCGCTGTAGGCATAGAAGGTGTCGCCCGGTTGAATGTCTATCACATTGTTTGTGAATGAGTTATGCTTGTTGTAGATGCCTATTGGCATACGGTTAGGCTCAAATTTTGTCAGTTCGTTGTTGCGTACCATGATGAGCGGACGGAAAGCGCCTGCGTATTGCATTTGTTGGCGTTCGGCATCAATCAGCATAAGAGCCATATCAATGCCGTCAAATGTGCGGCCTTCTGTTTGGTCTTGGCGCAAGGCTTTGATAACATTTGAGCGCATTATTTCGAGCACATCGCTGGCGTGCACTTCTGTCGATTTCATATCGATGTTTGCTACAATATCGTTCAGCATCGAAATTCCTAACATACTCATCAGCGCACCCGGGACACCGTGGCCTGTGCAGTCGGCAACGGCTAAGGCTTTATATCTGCCAATATGAACAGCCCAATAAAAATCGCCACTGACAATGTTGCACGGCTTGAAGATTATTAGGCAATCGCCAAATATTTTATTCATTTGCTCGTTGGTTGGTATGGCGGCTTCTTGTATGTGTTTTGCGTATGTGATGCTGTCGGTCAGACTTTTGTTGATGTTGTTGAGCATATCGTTTTGTATCGATAGTTCTTCTTTTGCCGATTGTAGTTGTAAGTTGCGCTCGTCGAGCATTAGGTTTTTCTTGCTTAATAGTAAATTAAGTTTTTTGCGGCGGAAACCTGATATTAAAAGCATTATTAAAATGGTTGATATGGTGGTAAATACGACTAAAAACAAAGTGCGTTGTTTTGCCGCTTGCTTTTTTAGTTGTTGTTCGTGTTCGTAGTCTTCGAGTGCGCGCTTGCGCATGCGTTCGTCAAATTCTGTTTGCATTTTGGTGCGCTCAATGTTTGACAGCAGCTCGTCGTTTTGGAAATCCATTAGCAAGTATTGCACTTTTGTAGCATATTCGGCGGCTTTTTTATAATCACCAACAAGTTGATAATAATACTGATAGGTAAAATACAACTCTCGTTTCAAGTAGGTTAATGGAGTATTGGTTTCAATTTCGGTTTGAGCTTCTATAAGGTGCTTTTGCGATTTGCCGAAATTGCCGCGCAGCATTTCGGTTTGGGCAAGAACTATTTGCATTTCAGCCTTGTTAAAGGTTATATTGTTGTACAGATTTTGCATTTTTGACAGTCGGAGCATGTGCATTTCACATGAATCGAGTAAGGCGTGGCGTTCTTTGCCAGTTGTTAAAACAGCCTCTTCGATATAAACCGAGGCTTTGCTGACATGCAGCAATTGCATCTCAATGGTATTTGGGTATGTAAGAGCCAAATTGTAAGCGATGTCGAAATGTCTGCGAGCGTTTTTAAGCAATTTTACCGATGCGGAGTCGCGCGGGCGACTTTTGTATTTGTTAAGGTAAATGCGCGCAATGCATATATTGTCGGATACCAATCCGCGAGTGTTGTTTGTCAATGAATCAATAGTTTGTGCTTCGGTGTAATAATTTAGCGCACTTGAGTATGAGTTAACTATTACGTTGATAAAACCTAACGATTGAAGTACTTGTGTGATGTATGTCGAATCGCAAAGTTCGCGAAACGAATTTAAACTGATATGATAATATTTGGCAGCCGATTTATAATCGGTTTCCATTGTTAAGATGACACCCATATTCATATACATAAAGGCAAGTTGGGTCTTGTTTTCGAGTTCTTCCCAAAGGTATATCGATTCGGTATTAGCCCAAAAAGCATGTTCATAATCGCTAATCCAGATGTAGTAGCGCGACAGGTAAGAGTAGGCGAGGGCCAAATAGTACTGATTATTTAACTTTTGCGCCAAGTCAACCATCAGGTTGCAGTATTTGTTGGCTGTGTCGATGTCGTAACTATACTCGCACAGATAGTGGTAAACAGAAAGTTTTGAGGTGTCGTCGGGCATTGAGCCAACAACCTTGTAAAGGCTGTCAAGTTTTTCTTGCGCACGCAAACTGGTTGTTGTAAATATCAACAAAACAATGAATAATAGTCGTTGTATCTTGTTTTTAATAAACATGTTGCGCACAAATAATGTTCTTTCTACGAGCGTAGCCGCCTAAAAGTTTTGCTTTTTACTTTTAAAACGAGATTTTTTAGACTATAGACGCCAGACTACCGAACAAGGTGTTTTAACCGAATAAAGCCGATTTTCTTTACCGAGCGCTTGCGGAATTAAACTTTCTAAAACCTAACCATAAAACTCTCACCCTCTTAAACTCGTTTTTTATTATTTTTGCGCTCATTTCAAATGCCAAACAATTTGTTTGTGTCAAATTTTTTGAATTATGCTGACAATAAAAGATTTACGAGCATCGATTGATGGAAAACCTATTCTGAAAGGCATCAATCTCCATATAAATGCAGGCGAGATACACGCCATTATGGGTCCAAACGGCTCGGGCAAAAGCACACTCTCATCGGTTTTGACAGGCAACAGCCGTTTTACTGTTGATGGTGGCGAGGTTACTTTTTTAGGGAAAAATTTGCTTGAACTGCCACCCGAAGACCGCGCCCGAATGGGACTTTTTATGAGTTTCCAGTATCCGGTCGAAATACCGGGAGTTAGCATGGTTAACTTTATGCGAGCCGCCGTCAACGAGAAACGGAAATTTAACGGACAGCCGCCCATCTCGGCACAAGATTATCTGAAAATGATGCGCGAAAAAAGCCAGCTTGTCGAGATAGACTCACGCCTTACATCGCGCTCCGTCAACGAAGGATTTTCGGGCGGTGAGAAAAAGAAAAACGAAATCTTCCAGATGGCAATGCTCGAACCTCGCCTTTCGATATTGGACGAAACCGATTCGGGGCTTGATATTGACGCGCTTCGCATTGTGGCAAACGGCGTCAATAAACTGAAAACGCCCGAAACATCAGCCATCGTAATCACTCACTATCAGCGCCTGCTCGACTACATTGTGCCCGACGTGGTGCACGTGCTTTACAACGGGCAGATTGTGAAAACTGGCGGCAAAGAACTTGCGCTTGAACTTGAAAAGAAAGGCTACGACTGGATTAAAAGCGAATTTGACAACAAATAGCCATGGACGAGCAGAAAGAAAAAATGGAAAAATCGCTGTCGGCACTTTATGACAAATATGCCGAAACCATTGCCCGAAATATGCCCGAGGCTATGAACAATGCCCGTGAAGCGGCCATCGGTTATTTTAAAGAAAATGGTTTCCCGAAACGTGGCAGCGAACGCTACAAATATACCGATGTGGCTGAAGCGTACACCCGTGGCTACGGATATTCGTTTACTCCTTTTATGCCAAAAACCGACCGCCAATTTATGTTTCGCTGCACAGTGCCAAACCTTGATACTTACATAGTTACAATAATAAACGGTTGGCTCGATGCCGAAAATACACAAGTTGCCGATGGAGTTGTGGCAACAAGCATCGAAAATGGCGCAAAACTTTATCCCGACTTGTTTAACAAATATTACAACCGGCAAGCCGAAAAAAGAACAGACTCCACCATCGCTCTGAATACAGCATTTTCGCGCAGCGGATTGTTCTTGTATATTCCTGATAATCTGGTTGTTGATAAACCGATTCAGATTATCAACATTATGCTTGGTCCGCGCCCGATGATGATTAACCAGCGCAATTTGGTGATTGCAGGGCGGGGCAGCCAATCGAAAATTTTGCTGTGCGACCACACGCAAACCGAACAGAAATTCTTGCTTAACAACGTTTCGGAAATCGCACTTCAGCAAGACGCAAAACTCGATTGCTACAACATTCAGAACTTTAACGACCAATCGTCGCAAATATCAACATTGATGTTTGAGCAAGAAGCCAACAGTCACCTGTTAACCAATACTTTAACTCTGCATGGGCACTTTGTGCGAAACAATTTGGAAGTGTTACTCAAAGGCGAACATGCCGAGGCGAATATTTATGGACTATCGCTTCCAAAAGGCACACAACATGTTGATAATTACACATTTATAGACCATGCAGTGCCAAATTGTAACAGCTACGAGCTATACAAAAACATACTGAACGACGAATCGACAGGCGCTTTTAGCGGATATGTTCTGGTAAGAAAAGATGCGCAAAAAACCAACGCTATGCAGACAAACAAAAACATCTGCATAACAAAATCGGCAAAAATTTATACCAAACCACAACTCGAAATTTATGCCGACGATGTCAAATGTAGCCACGGAGCTACTGTCGGACAGTTAGACGACACAGCCCTCTTCTACATGCAACAACGTGGCATTGGTAAAGACGAAGCCCGAATGATGCTAATGTCGGCATTTGCGCATGAGGTGGTTAGCGCCATTGATATTCCTGCACTTGCCGAACGCTACAAAGAGATGATTGAAAACCGATTGCGTGGCAAACAAACCGATTGTGGCGATTGCATGATGCACTGCAATAAAAAGTAGAAGAGATTTCTTACTCCACCGCTGCACAGTAAAACTGATTGCATTGGTCGTTGCTAATAGGGTAATTATCAATAGTTTGGGTTTGTAAGTCGCATACCGATAGCTGATTTATTTGTGATATGAACAATTCAGAATAGCGGATTTTATTGTCTCGTTGTAAATCAATTGTATATTGAGCAGCAAGTTCAATTTCGGTTTGCGTCAGATTGTCTTTTGAAAAAATGTATAAGCCAAATTCCGGGAAAAACCCATAAAATCCGTCAGAAACCTTTTGCACCTTGCTTTTGATAATCCGCTTTAGCGGCAGAGCTAACGACCAATATTGACGCTCCAACTTGCCCATGCTTGAGCCGTAGATAAGTCCATACGAATATCCGTATTGCAAGGCGCGTTGTCTGTCGGCTTCGTTAAAATTAAAAATTTCGGCGCCAGCCATCTCATTTATAAGCATTTCGGCTTCAATGCGGTTTTCTTTTATTGCACGCGTAACTTCGATACCAATACCATGTGCGACATCTTGCAAATCAGGGCGGTCGCAGTTTTTAAGATGCGCAAAATGCTCGCCTAAAATGCTATGCAGCGTTATCATTGCATAACGCTCAAAAAAAACGGTGTCAAATTTTGGTTTTTCCATACCGATAAAGATAGTTTTTTTCTGATGCCGCATGGCCGAAACAACTAAAAATCGGAAGAGATGAAAGGAAAAAGTGCCTTTTAACTGTCAATATTTGATTTTCAGCATCACAATTTATGCGACATAGTTACAAGCAATTGTTGCTTTTTTTGAAACACCGCTACTTTACCGATAGATATTTTTACCTCGACAAAATCAGCAGATTCTCAAATCAGTTTTAAATGGTTTTTAGAACTTGCTTTAATTGGTTGAAATTGAAATAATATCTGTATGAAAAAAAGCATTTTAATCTTAAGCGCCGCAACACTAATGATTTCGTGTGGTGGCAAGGTTGAGAAAGTTACCGTATCGCACATGTTTAGCGACAATATGGTTTTGCAACAAAATGCCGAAGTGCCAGTTTGGGGAACGGCCGGCCGTGGACAAAAAGTTGAGGTGCAATTTGGCAACAGCAAAGCCACAGCCCGTGCCGACAAAAACGGACGCTGGCAAGCCGATTTGCGAAACCTGCAACTTGGCGAACCCGACAGCTTGATAATCACATCTGCCAATCAGCGCATTGTGTTCCGCAATGTGCAAGTGGGCGAGGTGTGGCTCTGCTCGGGACAATCAAACATGGAAATGCCAATGATTAGCAATTGGTCGTTTCTCAACAATCGTGAACAAGAGTGCCGCGAGGCTAATTATCCGAATATCAGATATATAAAGATAGAACGAAACATAGCAACCCGCCCAATAGATACGGTGATAACTTCGGGTTGGAAAGAGTGCGATTCCATCACAGTGCGCGACCTTTCGTGTACAGCATATTTCTTCGCGCGTCGCCTGCATAAAGATTTGAATGTGCCAATTGGACTTGTTTTTAGCTCGTGGGGCGGAACAACCATCGAAACGTGGATGAGCCAAAGCGCACTTGACACCATTGGTGAATTTGAAGCTAAAATGCAGAAACTTGCATCGTTGCCCATTGAGCGCGACAGCCTTGATGTCATCTACGAGCGCGACCTTGCACAAATGAACCGCGAGAAAGCCGAACTTGATGCAGGCATCAGCGGAGGCGACACCATCTTCCTAAAAACCGATTAGATCGGAAGAGCGTCGTGTAGGGAAAGAGTGTAGATCTCGG
>CALBPW010000004.1 GCA_937899145.1 uncultured Bacteroidota bacterium | reverse complement strand
GCGTCGGAGCCGATAAAATACTCCTTTGTTCCGATGCCAATGACAAGGGGGCTGCTTTTGCGGGCGGCAATCAGGCGGTTGGGCTCGTCGGTGCAGATAACAACAATGCCGTAAGCGCCTTGGACCTTGCGCAGAGCCAATTGTACGGCATCGTCGGCACTTATTGGCGATAGCTCGTAGATGTACTCAATGAGGTCAGCCAACACTTCGGAGTCGGTATCGCTTTGGAAGGTGTAGCCACGGGCTGTAAGGCGTTTTTTCAGGTTGCTATAGTTTTCGATGATGCCGTTGTGGACAATCACAAACTTGCCGTGCATACTCATGTGTGGGTGCGCATTGCGGTCGCTTGGCTCGCCGTGGGTTGCCCAGCGGGTGTGTCCAATGCCGATGGAGCCTGTGGTGTCAAAACCCGCAGCCGTATTTTCAAGGTCGCTCACCTTGCCGCATTTTTTATACACCGATGTTTTTTTGCCGTTGTGCAAAGCCACTCCGGCACTATCGTAGCCACGGTACTCTAATCGTTTTAAACCATTGATTATTATTGGGTAAGCATCTTGGCTTCCTATGTATCCTACAATTCCGCACATGGTATTTTCAGTTTAAAATGATGTGCGAAATTATTTATTCCGATGGTTTGAGCATTAAGCGATGTTCTTAATTTTTTTGGAAAATTGAGGGGAAAAGTTTATGATTGAAAACCGATAATTTTAAGATTGTAGTCAGAAAAATTAATCGCTATCCGAATTTATATATTCAACTTTTATTTCTAAATTTATGTTTTCATAATTTTAAAGTTAAACTTCTATTTAATTCTATACTACAAATGAGCGATGTAAAATTCAATATATCAGACGCTTTAGATTGTAATAATTGGTTTGAAAATGCAGCACAACCCGTGTTTGTAATGAGTCAAACCGGCGAAGGATTGGTCTTGAAATACATCAATCGGAGCGCCTACGAACTGCTCAAATGCAATGCCGACGATTTTAATTCATTGACACCAATAAATATCGGGCTATTTGCCGACAAAGCCGACGAGCAACAATACACGCAAATGGAAATAGGCGAAACAGGAGTGGAATACGTAACTCGCGTTATTCCACGCATTGAGCACCCAATAACATCTGAAATCACACTTTACAAGCACACAAATATAGCGGGCGAAGTATATTTTGTGGCTTTTCAGCGCGCATCGGGCAATATTGTCAAAATACTTGAAGCCTTGCGCCGCAGCGAGTATCGTTTTTTGATGATGGCGGAAAACATTACCGACGGCATAATGATTTACGAAAACGGAAAAATGGTTTTCGCCAACACCGCTTGCGTCAACATTACAGGCTACAATAAGGATCAGCTAAAAGACATAAACGAGATGACACTTGTGTGCGACTACGAGCGCGAACGGCTTATGAAACTAATGAGCGCGCAGCAGTCGCAGCGCCCAAAATACTTTAGCACAGAGGTTTGGATTAAAAACCGAATGGGACAGGAAAAATGTATAAAAAGTGTTTACACCTACACCAAATCGCAAACCGGTGGCATCTCGTATCATGTTATAACCGATATTACAGCACAAAAAATCACCGAAAAATCACTGATTAAAAGCCAGCAAGAATTTAAAATGTTGGCAGATAATAGTCCCGACCTAATAACACGCTACACGCGCGGACTCACATACTCGTTTGTCAACAAAACCGTTGAAGAAGTAACCGGAATACCAGTCTCAAACTTCCTTGGACACAACACTTTAGATACCGATATTGACCAAGAGACAGCTTCGTTTCTTGAGGAGATGCACCTCGAAGTGTTCCGGACAGGAAGAAAACTAAAATTTGAATTTCGTATGACAATTGATGGGCACCAGCATATTTTTCAAGCCTCAATGGTGCCTGAGTTTTCGAAAGACGGCATCGTAAACACAGTGCTCAACGTATCGCGCGATATATCGCAGATGAAAGAAGACGAAAACAAAATCAATAACGAAAAACAACACATAATCGAGAATAACAACCAGATAGCCGCTAATATCAAACTGCTTGGAGCAAAACTGCTTGAAACCAATCCGGAACTTAAAAACACCGCAGCAATGAAGTATCTGAATAGCATTGCCGAGTGGACTGGCGTTGGAGGCCGGTTGCTTAAAATGCAGCCTACAACCATTGATGTTAGCCAATTTATGAGCGAATTTTTCAACAGACGGCTGCAATTAGCAGATCGGAAGAGCACACGTCTGAACTCCAGTCACTAGCTTATCTCGTAT
>CALBPW010000003.1 GCA_937899145.1 uncultured Bacteroidota bacterium | reverse complement strand
AATAAAATGGAAAAGGAAATAAACGAAGAAACAATTGATTCAAAATATATAATATTGGACAAAAAGGGTAAAGGAGGGACAGCTAATGTTTTCAAAGTAAAAGACAAAGAAAACCAAACCTTATATGCAGCCAAAGTCCTTAAAGAACCCTCAAGTGATTTGGTAAAAGAAATAGAGATCTTAAAAAGCATTAAACAATTTAACAATATTGGCAGATATTGTTGGCGACAACAACACGGCAAATATAATGTTTAACTACCCCAAAGAGGCACAAACCGTGCTTCACACACTCAGCGTTGACAATAATATTTGTGTAGCCCGCATATACGATGTTAACAATAATATTTTTGCCGAATACACAAAATCGCCACAATACAACAGCTCAAACCTAAACTTTATATCGGCACGCGATACCTTCGCCTTCACCAACGGTGCCCTGCTCGTAAGCCGCAAAATAATCCTCGACGACGAAGAAATAGGCTCCATCTTCCTCCACCAAAGCCTCGACAGCTATCAAACGCGCATAAAACAATTTGCGCAAGTGTTTCTGATAATGATACTTGTATCAATGTTTATAGCCCTACTGCTATCAAGCAAAATGCAAGAAGCCATCACAAAACCAATTATCGACCTGACAGTAACAATGCGCACAATGTCGGATATTACTGATTATCAAGTTAAAAAGATAGAACGGAGAAACGACGAAATTGGCGAACTGATGAAAGGCTTCAACACAATGATAAAACAGATAAAAAAGCAAAACATCGATTTAACAATAGCCAAAGAGCAAGCCGAAAATTTGGCGAAAGTAAAAGACCAATTTTTGGCTAATATGAGCCACGAAATCCGCACACCAATGAACGGAATTGTAGGAATGGCGCGGCTGCTGAACGATACCAAACTGAACGACGAACAAAAAAACTTCCTTAACAATATTACAATCTCAGCCAACAATCTGCTCATCATCATAAACGACATTCTCGACTTCTCAAAAATTGAAGCGGGAAAGATTGAAATTGAAAATATCGACTTCAATTTATTCAGTGTAATCGACAATTTATCAGCCAATTACACACAATCAACAGAGTCGAAAGGATTGTATTTCAAAGTCAACATCGACCCGCGCGCACCAAAAAACATAATTGGCGACCCTACCCGACTGAATCAGATTTTGAACAACTTATTGAGCAATGCGCTTAAATTCACCGAATATGGCGGCATTACACTGACAATCAAAGTTATAAGTCAAGATAGCGAAAGCAGCAAACTCGATTTTATTGTTCACGACACTGGCATCGGCATTCCAAAAGAAAAACAAGAAATCATCTTCTCAAGTTTCTCACAAGCCAGCAGCGACACCACACGCAAATACGGCGGCACAGGATTAGGCCTTACAATATCGCGGCAGCTTGCTGAACTGCAAGGCGGCAGCATCAGCCTAAATAGCGAAAGCGGACGCGGCAGCAGCTTTACACTCGAAATGACTTACAAACACGGAAAAGAAACCAATCAACAGCAAACGGCTGATAATAAACCTGTTGAAAAAACAAAACTTGCTTACGTGCCAAGCATTCTGTTGGCTGAAGATAACGAGATTAACCAACTGTTTGTCAAGACAATACTAAAGAAAAACTTCAACCTGATGGTTGCTCCCAACGGAAAAGTTGTGCTCGACCTGCTCAGCAAAGCACACTTCGACTTGATACTGATGGACTTGCACATGCCTGAAATGGACGGATACACAGCCACCTCGCTAATCCGCAAAATGGAAAATCAAGAAAAACGCACCATACCCATTATCGCACTTACAGCCGCCGCCATTAAAGGCGAAAAAGAAAATTATATTGTAT
>CALBPW010000002.1 GCA_937899145.1 uncultured Bacteroidota bacterium | reverse complement strand
GAAAGGTGATTGCTTCCATAGTAACTGCGGAAGTTGTTTATTTTTATCTCTTTGATAATCATATATTTGCTTTTAGAAAATTACTTACCTCATTGTATATTTCTCTTTCGGTAGCCTTTTGCTCATTTCGGTTAATGATTTGGGCAATGGCCTGAATTACAGCAATATCAGAATCCAAAGCGTCTGATATTGACCTAAAATCATCGGGATTATAACCATAGAAATTGATAAGCTGCTCATCAGCAATCACAGCTTGCAAAATCTTATCGCCGTTGGTTTGATATGTACTCATATTGCACTAATTAAATATGGATAGATTATAATGATTCAATACTTCTTGCAGCTCGTTGTCGGTATCATTCAGATTCTCAGACAACAATGCAAAATCCCTAACTCGCTTAAGTTCGCTCTCAACAAGGCTTTTTTCCAAGGAGTAACATTCCTCATCAAATACATTGTCAGGTATTACGATAAGGTCGTGAATGACGGCGAAACGCTTGTCGGGGTGAGTTCGCAAGACACGACCACGACGTTGTATGAATTGGCGTGGGTTGCCTGTGCTGGCGCAGAAAATAGCCAATTCACTTCGCGGCACATCAACACCTTCGTCCAAACATTTCATTGAGGTAAGCACATCAATGCTGCCATCGGCAAAGCCTTTGAGAATTGCATCACGGTCGGTCGATTCGGAAGTGAACTGACGGACAATGATATGGGAATCCAAATCACGGACGATGCGGGTGAAATCGTCAATCAGATGTTCGGTTTCGGGGTCGGAAGCAATGGTGTCGGAATGGTCGAAAATATCAGCCTCAAAATTATCGGGTTTGTTGCCTTCTGGCACATAAACCAATGTGTATTTCAGACTGCCTTTTTCTTCCATACGATGCTGAACAATCTGCTGGAAAGCGGACAACTTGTTGGCGGCTTTGTGAATAATGCGTTTGCGTTTGAGCAAAAGCATTTTCAAACGTTCCTGACTTTCATCATCGTGAAAGCCCATTATCTTGACTATCTTCTTTGAGATTTCGATGTATTCTGCCATTTCGTTTTCAGTCAATCGGACAATGTGCGGATAGTAATAGTAACGGCATAAAGCCCCATTCTGAATGGCTTCAGCCATTGAATACTCGAATGTGTATTTGTCGGCACAGCCAAAGAAGTCCATCAGTTTGCGGTTGCCCGTATCGTCAAATTGTCTTTCGGGTGTGGCGGAAAGCCCAATGCGACGCAAGTATTTTATGTCCGAAAGGCGTTGAGCCATCAAACCGCCACCCATATTGTGAGCCTCGTCAGCGATAAGCAAGAGTTTGTTTTTGGGGAATTGGTGGTTCAATTCCCTAAAAACATTGGAGCGGACAAACGAGGCATAAGTTGATATGATGATGTAAGACAAATCGTTGTTGGCGTTTGTCATTTCGAGCAGGCGAAGATTGGCAACTGCCGATTTCCAATTGTTATACTTTGAGCAAACTTTTATAATAGTGCTGAAATTGAACTTTTTACATTCAATTTCCCATTGTTCGACAAGTGTTATTGTTGGCACAAGTATCAATGCTTTATAATAGCCTAACTTGTTGTATATCTCAAGCAGACAATTCAGTGAGGTAATGGTTTTTCCCGTACCTGTTGCCATAGCAAACAAGCCTTTCTGCTTGTTGTTCTTCCAATTCTCGAATGCTTGTTTCTGATATTCACGCGGACCAGTTTCGTATGGAAAGCGAGGCTTGCCAAAATCAATTGGCTCAACAGTTTCGCCCTGTTTCTTGATTTTCTCTATCTCGATTTCAACTTTGTTTTTGGCTTTATCCAACGCCTTAATCACAGATTTGGGCAATGACTTATCAGCAATATCCTGTTGGATAAATTTGTACTCATCTTCAAGCAAAATTTTCAGTTCCTTGTTCTTGAACGATTCGGCAATGTGCGTTTTCACCTTGTCGGTCGGGACAAAAACGACATTCTCGTCTTTGCCTGTAAAGACAAGTTCAAACTCTCCGTTGATTTTGTTTATTGTAGCGGACGCAGGGTTGCCGTCCCAATCGCAGAAAGCCGTGAGGCTTTCGATGTTGTCAATCAATGCCGACCGTGAAAAGTTGCAAGAGCCATCGAACCCGACTTTATTCACACCATCACTGAAAACGCCTGTTTTGGTATGCGAGATGCCAATGCCGTCTTTGGGCGCAACGATTCTTATGTCAAGACGATTGTTACGGATGAGCCACGCAAGGCAATCGAAGAAGTGAGCATCACGCTCTGAAAGGGTGTTTTTCAGTTTCTCAATGTCTGTAATATCAAAAAAAGGAATTGGAGTGTCAAGTCCGCCGTTTGCAATGGCGTTTCTGTCTTGTTCGGTAAGGATGTCGTTTACAATCAGATTCATACGCCCGCCATTGTAGAGGAATGATGCGAACCCGTCAGCAAGCACATTGATTGCAGATGATGAAAAGAAGCCCAGCATCAGGTCGAACTGTGTGGCGTTGCACAAGCAGTCGGAGAAGAAACCAATAGGTTCCCACTCTGTCCGCGATTTGAAGTGGCGGTGTGCTGGAAATGTTACCTCTTTAAGCATCTATATAAAACAATTAGCACAGTTAATCTCATCGTCTTCAAACATATCTATCAGCAATTTGCTTTTGCTCTTTGCTTTCAAGTCCTCCGTTTTCTTTATGTGGTCGAGTTTGATTTGTCGGACTCGTTCCGGACGAATCAAATCTTTGAGCGGTTCACCTTGAATCCACGTGTAGCCATCTTTCTCATATTCCATTGCCTTTTTGAAAAGGTCGGGGTGCTGTTCGTAGAGCCAAATCCATTCTATTTTCTGCTGGAAGAAACAGAAATAGCACCCTGAACGACTGCGGCAATATTGACCGATTTTGCCGTCGACCTCAAAATCAATAAGGTTGTAATATGCAGGAACGCCAACGCCACTTTCATCCAATATTCTGAAAATATCCTCTTTACAAAGAATATCTTCGTTGTCGAGCAAAGGAAATGAATCCAACTTGCCAACGGGATATTCGGTGTATGCTTTGAGATATGCGAAAACTGCATGATTGAACGTTTTTATGTCAATATCGAGCAGAGCGTTGAGTTTTTTCGAGTAGAAAAACTCTTTTGTCAGCGGTGCGACAATGAATTTCTGCGCCTGCTCATAAACATCATCATCGGCAACAGAGCGATAGCAATCGTTGAACTTGTCGATGCTGGCATTGCTCAGAACCTTGTTTATTACATCTAAACTCCAAATGTTTTTACGGAATGGGAAAACGGATTGGATATTGGGCTTAGTGGAAACATAGCCGTCACGGTCTTCATCGCCACGAATTCCGACATACGAAACAGCCATATCATCACCAACATACTTTTCAAATTCCGCCAACTTCATTTTTTGCGTACACCAACGCTGCTGAACAGAAGGCAGGAAACCGCCGTTGATTTTCAGAAGGTGGTCGAATGGCGTAGGTTCGGGGCTGTCTTTGGCGGCCTGAAGCGTGGTTATCTTGCCCAGATATGAGCGCAGACGCTCAATGAGTTGTTCGGTTTCCGCCAACTCGCATTT
>CALBPW010000001.1 GCA_937899145.1 uncultured Bacteroidota bacterium | reverse complement strand
GTTACAAGTAATTACAGGAATGGAAGACGCCATCGGACGTATGCGCGAAGGGCAACGCGCCTTGGTAATTCTGCCATCACACTTGGCTTGGGGCGACAAAGGCTCGTCAACAGGAATTATTCCGCCCTTCACCACCGTAATTTACGAAGTTGAACTGCTTAAAGCAGTGGCACATAATGCCGACGAACTGAACATCGGCGAAAACGAAATTGCACCAGAAGATTAGTGAATTGATAAGAACACTCTGCAAAAAATACAACATTGCCATTTGGG
The DNA here is from genome assembly GCA_937899145.1 of uncultured Bacteroidota bacterium. Taxonomy (GTDB): domain Bacteria; phylum Bacteroidota; class Bacteroidia; order Bacteroidales; family SZUA-534; genus RUG13583. The sequence goes on along the minus strand of CALBPW010000001.1, from coordinate 2,765 downwards.
CATATCTATGCTTTACACTAATTGGTGTCATCGTTTGGATAATCCGCGATGTACGCTATTTTTTCCTTTTCAACGGCATTGCCACTACCGAACTGATAGCCCGCATTATAGTTATCCGTCAACCCAAAAGCCGCCAACCAATTCGCCGTCTGGTACAAATAATTATTGGCGCGCAACTATTGCTGATATTAGGAATTGGCTTTGGTGTCAGCTTTCAGTTTGAACAAATTTTTTTCGACATACAAGCAGGCATAGTAACAGGCGCCCTCATTCAACTGATAATCGCCCGACTGATTATCCCAATATTTTTTGGCAACGCCTTCTGCTCACGCGCTTGCTGGGACGGAATGATTTTTGAAGCGATCAACACCAAACGCTGCAAAAAAGCCGCCATTCGCAAAGAATGGCTCGCATGGAGTTATCTTGCACTAATAATTGTACTGACAATACTTGTAGCGCACATTTTCACCAACCCGGCAGGCGATGAAAACGAGCCATTGCGCCGCAATTGGATTATTGCCAGTAATTTATTCATTATCAGTCTTGGCTACATATTGACACTTGCTTGCGGTAGCCGCGCCTACTGCCGGTTACTCTGTCCGTTTATGACCATTTCAAGTTTACTTTATCGGGTTTCAATTTTTAAGATAACACCCATAAAATCAGCCGCTTGCACACAGTGCGGAGCTTGCAGCAAAGCGTGTCCGATGTTGATAGATGTTAAAGAATCGGTTCAAAAAAAACAACAAATTCAAAACCGACAATGTATTTTATGCGAACGTTGCGTTAGCGCATGTCCGAATAATGAGCTGAAAATCAGCAAAAACAGATTGCAGATGTTTTCCCCGCAAAAATAACGCTGTCCCTTACGGGAGCACTGCGTTTTTGCCGCTAACAATATTTATATGTACTCCAACTATAATCAGATTTTGTTTCTGCCTCACCTCAAGCGTAATAATCACCATAGTCCCAAGGATTAGAAGCCCCTACATTGCAATTTGCCCAAAGATTACCAATAGTAAGACCAAGGTCAACATCAAGCCCTGAATAATCTCCTGCGCACCATCTTTGTCGCGTCTTACTAACCCAATTGCAAATAACGCAATGCAAAACAATGATAATAACTTTCTCATAATCAACACTTTTTAAATTAAACAAAAAAAACGCCCAATATTTACTTTGCAGTAAATATTGGGTGTTGGATATACTCTATTTACAAGTAAAAAAACTTGTAAAATATTATTTAACAGATAGTTGTGTGTTGCAAAATATTTGAAACAACCAAATGTTTATGCGAAAAAGTACGGATACAACAGTAAAAAGCAAAAGTTTCAGTTCTCTGTACCAAACAAACGCACTCCAGTAAACCTCATGGCGTACTGGAGTGCGTTTGTCAGGTACTTTCTATCGGATTTCTATCGGATTCGATCCATCGAGCGGACTAACTTCTCGTCGGCGTTGATGGCACGTCGCGCCATTAAATATAATATGAACGCGATGGCAGGGAACACAGCAGGCCATGTGGGACGGAAATCAACCGTACCCCAGGTCTTGTCACCTACCGTCTGACTGACGACGAAGTAACACACATACCATCCTACAACGAGCAATGCATTGAACAGGCAGAAGAGAGCCTGCAACTTGCGATTGCGATAGAGGAAGATGGTATAGGTGGCAATCACCGTGGTAGGCAACAGCACGGCAAATAAGGGCCATGTGTCAAAATGGTGCTTGCCCAGCGGATCGGTAAACCACAGGTTATACACCCGGGCCACCTCAAGACCTGCAGCCTTGAAGGAACCGATCTGCATACAAAGACAAATGACGGTCATCACGATGGCCGCCAAGAGGAAAAGTGTCTGTTTACGTTGAATCATGACACCTTAGTATTAATTCTCCTCGGAAGAGATGTCACGGGTAGGATCGCGCCAATAGACCTTGTTCTCGATAAACTCCTGTGTAGCCAGCAGTGTGGGCTTCGGCAGTTTCTCATAATAGCGTGAAATCTCTATCTGCTCACGATTCTCGAACACCTCTTCGAGGCTATCGTTATAAGAGGCGAACTCAGCCAACTTCTTGCTCAGATCTTCCTTGATCTGAACACTGATCTGATTAGCGCGCTTTGCGATAATTGCAACACTCTCGTAGATGTTGCCCGTATCATCACAAAGATCCATAATGTTACGGGTCACGGTATTAACCGGTGCTTTTGATTTCTTATAATCCATACTTTTATTTTGAACTTATATCTTAATCTTTAATCACTTTCTTGCACTTGGCAATGTATTTCTCTGCCAGAGCCACGTTCTTCGATTCCGGGAACTCGTTGATGAAGCCATAGCACTCATCCTCGGCATCACGATAACGCTCCACACGTTTCACATGGGTACTGTTCTCAGCCAACTGGAACTTGCTCTTCATAATGAGCAGCATGAACTCCTCACGCAGACTGCAATAAGGATAACTCTTCAAGGCATTCTGAGCCGTCACGATACTGGCGGTATAGTTACTCTCCTCATTAGAGTTGATGTTTCCGAAATAACCTCCCAGATTGTAATAGAGTTCCGCAGCCAGATACTCCTTCTGGATCAGTTTGTCGTAAAGTTCATACAGACGATCCTGGGCACGGGCTCTCAGTTTGGAGTCGGGATAAAGATCCATGAACTGCTGATAGGCTGTGATGGCGCCATTCGTAGGGGTCTGGTCCAAGCGTGGTTCCGGGGCACTCTGATAGAGCGACTGCCCCACATAGAAATAGGCCGACT